>NZ_ANNO01000105.1:0-12028 GCF_000409565.1 Pseudochrobactrum sp. AO18b | reverse complement strand
CGCCCCCCCCCGCTGATTTTCAAAGACAGGTTTACTGCTGAATGTAAGTGAACTTACCGTCAGCGCCTTTTTCCCACTTATACATGACATAGCCCGGCAGCTTCGGATCGCCTTTCTCATCGAAAGAGATATCTCCGAGCACAGTCTTGAATGTGCCGGACTTCAGTGCTTTCGCAACTGTTTCCGGATCATTGCTGCCTGCAGCTTTCGCTGCACCGGCCAGCGACTGCATCGCGGCATAGGAGTAAAGTGTATAAGCTTCAGGCTCGAAACCGGCATCGCGGAACTTCTTCACCAGATCAGCATTGGCCGGATTGTTGCGCGGATCAGGACCGAAAGTATTCAGAGTTCCTTCAACCGCATTACCGGCAATGGAAGCCAGCTCATTGGAGACGATACCGTCACCGGAAATGAACTGCGCTTTCAGACCCTGATCGCCGAGCTGACGAATAATCAGACCAGCTTCCGCGTGCATACCGCCCCAATAAATAACGGTAATGCCTTCCTGCTTCATTTTTGCGATCAGTGCCGAGAAGTCCTTCTCGCCAATATTCACACCTTCATACAGGGTTTCTTTCATACCTGCTGCATTGAGTGCTTTCTTGGTTTCATCAGCCAGACCCTGACCGTAAGGGGTCTTGTCGTGAACAACAGCCACTTTGGCGTCTTTGAACTTTTCAGCAATATACTGACCTGCAACAATACCCTGCTGGTCATCGCGGCCGCAGGTACGGAATGTGTTCCACATACCGCGATCAGTATAAACAGGGTTGGTCGCACCTGGTGAAATCTCCAGAATGCCGTTTTCCTGATACACTTCCGAAGCCGGAATTGTTACGCCGGAGTTAAAGTGTCCGATAACGAATTTAACACCGTCAGCGGCAAACTTGTTGGCAACCGAAATGCCCTGTTTCGGATCGGAAACGTCATCACCAAGAGTGAAAACGATTTTCTCTCCGTTCAGGCCACCTTCAGCATTGATGACTTCTGCTGCAGCCTCGGCTCCTTTTTGAATCTGGAGACCATAAACCGCGTTCGGTCCGGTCAGCGGTGCGCCGATACCCACCAGAACATCCGCAAAAGCCGAGCCGCTGAAAGCCACGAGAGCCGACACTGCTACGCTGTAGAATAAAGATTTTTTCATATTAACTGCTCCCATTACAATGATTATGCCGGAAACCGTCTGCCGCAGATCAGTTTCCTTGTTTTATTAAATACGGAGATCAAAGTTTTGCCGTGCAATACCGATGATCGGCCGGTTATTTTTATTACAATCATTAAGCAGAAACCGGTTTCCCGGGCAGTTCATACCGGAGTGTTACACCGGCGTATCACAATACTCACTTCGTTCCCGCAAAGCGGAATATTGCAATTTCAAACACCCCCAAATTCAATAATCAGCTCAGGGATGTTGTTTCTTGGTTCCCTTAAATCGCCTGTTATTTCGACTTATAGGAAAATGGTGAAGTCTGTTCATAGAGCCAGTTATATTGACGCACCATCTGCTTCACCTTTGTGAAACGATAGCCAAGCGTGCCAATCACCAGCAACACAACAAAATCGACCAGATAGTAATGCAGCGACAGCAATGTTCCTTCAAACATTGCAAAATGAATAAAACGAACCATCGCTGTCAAAGGCAGGAGATAGAGCACAAACATTGCATATGGACGCCATGTTTGTGCGCAGGCCCGCCCTGTCATCCATGCGGCCCAACCGCCGAGAATGCAGGTAATCAACAAAAACAGCCAGAATGACGGCTCTTCATAGAGAATGCCTTGCATCAATAATTCTCCCCAATTCACCGGATTTCTGAACGAAATTTCCGGCTGGTGCAGTTTCCGGAAGTGAGGCTGATTTTTAGCGCCCCGGGCTTGTCAGAAACTGCGTTAATTCGTCTAAAGCTAAACATTATGAAGAGTGCCGGACAATTTGTCTGTCCGGCTTTCTCATCAATGACGTCCGCCTTCCAGATAGGCTGCGCGGACTTCCGGATTTGCCAGAAGCTCCTGCCCGCTGCCGCTCATAGTAATCACACCATTGACCATCACATAACCGCGATGAGCAAGTTTCAGCGCACCGAAAGCATTCTGCTCCACCAGAAACACAGTCAGTCCAGTGGTGCGGTTCAGCTCTTTAATCGCCTCAAAAATCTGTTTGACGATCAGTGGTGCCAGACCAAGTGACGGTTCATCCAGCATCAGCAATTTTGGCCGCGCCATCAATGCACGGGCAATCGCCAGCATCTGCTGCTCACCGCCCGACAGAGTACCACCGCGCTGATTGATACGCTCTTTAAGACGCGGAAACAGATCAAACATCAGTTTCACATCTTCATCAAAGTATTTTTGATTATCGAGACTGGCACCCATTTGCAGATTTTCCATCACGCTCATGCGCGGGAAAATACGGCGCCCTTCCGGAGACTGCGCAATACGCAGTTTTGCAATCTCGTGAGGCGGCATAGAAGTAATATCTTTGCCCTCAAAAAGTATGCGTCCGGTGCGGGCACGCGGTGTACCGAAAATCGTCATCATCAGAGTTGATTTTCCGGCACCGTTTGCACCGATCAGCGTGACGATTTCACCGGATTTAACCGTGACATCAACACCTTTCAGCGCGCAGATATTGCCGTAATAGGTTTCAACCTTATCGATAACCAGAAGCGGGTTCTGAGCCTGCATCATTTACCCCCCTCAGTTTTCTTCGTCGAATCTGTCTCTTCGGATGTCTCATGGCTGGACGGTACTTTGCCGGCTTCCACGCGGGATGAGAATTCCGTTTTTCCGCCGCTGGCCAGCTGACGTGCCTGCCCTACCCAGTCTTCACGGGCAATACGGCCGTCAAAGCTCAGATACATCTCAGCCTGTTTGATTTCAGCTTCTGTCCACGCAGCAATCTGATCGAAATGATAGATGCCATGCGCATTGAGCTTGGTCTCATTGACGCTGCCGATCCCTTTAATCAGGGTCAGATTATCAGCAATACCGCCACGCGGGGCATCCAGACCACCGGCCAGATGCTCCGGTGCAGCAACCTCATCCGCAGGATCAACATCTGCAAGCTGTGTGACCAGCTGATCGACTTCACCGACGTCACCGCCGGAGCCTTCGATCAGATCCGTTACCTCATCATCATCAACACCGAGATAGGCGGCAATAACTTTAGGGTCATTCTGCACAAAGCTCGGAGCGCCGTCAGAGATTTTCGTGCCATATTCAAGCACA
This sequence comes from Pseudochrobactrum sp. AO18b, assembly GCF_000409565.1. Classification (NCBI taxonomy): domain Bacteria; kingdom Pseudomonadati; phylum Pseudomonadota; class Alphaproteobacteria; order Hyphomicrobiales; family Brucellaceae; genus Pseudochrobactrum; species Pseudochrobactrum sp. AO18b. Next base: position 8,801 of record NZ_ANNO01000105.1, on the reverse strand, counting down.
ATCACATGATCGGAAATTTCCATAACCACCGACATATCATGCTCAATCAACAGAATGGACGTGCCTGTCTCTGCACGAATATCCAGCAGAAGCTTGTTAAGCTCCGCAGATTCACGCGGGTTCAGACCAGCTGCCGGCTCATCAAGACACAGCATTTCCGGATCGGTGCACATAGCACGGGCAATTTCCAGACGGCGCTGATCGCCATAAGGAAGATCACCTGCCGGATCATCAGCACGATGGATCAGATTGATCTTCTCAAGCCAGATACGGGCTTTTTCAACTGCGTCTTTCGCTGCCTTTTTATAGCCGGGAAATCCGAGCAGCCCCAGAAAGGTAAAGCCGGATGACACCATCAGCGGATTATGCTGGGCAACCAGCAGGTTTTCCAGAACTGTCAGACCTGTGAAAAGGCGGATATTCTGGAAGGTACGGGCAACCTTGGCTTTTTTGGTAATCACAAAATCCGGCATCCGTTCCAGCAGGAACTTATCGCCGTTTTTATGCTGCATTGTCACCATGCCGCCGGTCGGCTTGTAGAAACCGGTCAGGCAGTTAAACACAGTGGTTTTACCCGCACCGTTCGGCCCGATCACCGCAGTGATCTCGCCGCGCTTGGCTTCAAAGCTCAGATCATTAATTGCCACCAGACCGCCGAAACGCATGGAAAGATGCTCGACTTTCAGAATGGTATCGGCGTTTTGTCTTTTTTCAGCAAGTTCAGAATTTGCCATAGTATTTATCCCCGCCATCAACCGTGACCTTCCTTGGTAAAGGAGCCGGACACCAGCTTACGCTCATTCAGGAAGGCGCTTGGTTCACGATGACCGACAAAACCACGCGGTTTCCAGACCATCACAACAACCATAGCCAGACCGAAAATCAGCATACGATAGAGTTCCGGTGTAAAGCTTTGGCCGAACACGGCTTTCAGGAATGAAAGTTCGCGCAGGATTTCTGTACCGCCGATCATCACGATTGCAGCAATCGCAATACCGATCAGCGATCCCATACCGCCAAGAACCACGATAGCAAGAATAACCGCAGATTCGAGGAAGATGAAGGATTCCGGGCTGACAAAGCCCTGACGCGCGCCGAAGAAGGCACCGGCAAAGCCGCCAAACATCGCGCCGGTTGCAAAGGCGGTCAGCTTGGTTGTTGTCGTATTGATACCCAGCGCACGGCAGGCAATTTCGTCCTCACGCAGTGCTTCCCATGCACGGCCGATCGGCATACGGCGCAGGCGGATTGTGACCCATGCGGTCAAAAGCGCCAGCAGCAGAATGACGTAATAGAGGAAGATTTTATAATGGGCTGCGGAAAATTGCAGACCGAAAGTGGCAGCAAAACCATCAGGACCGGCTTTGAACGGAATACCGAAGAAGGTGGCCTTGGCAATACCCGACACACCATAAGTACCCTTGGTGACCGCCGTCCAGTTTATCAGCACAAGTCTGATGATTTCACCGAAAGCCAGTGTCACGATCGCAAGATAGTCCCCCCGCAGACGCAGCACAGGGAAGCCGAGAATAATGCCCCAGAAAGCTGCGAGAATACCGGCAACCGGCAACAGCGTCCAGAAAGACAGACCGAAATAGGAAGACAGCAATGCGTAGGAATAAGCACCGACCGCATAGAAGGCCACATAACCCAGATCCAGCAGACCGGCGAGACCGACAACGATATTCAGCCCCCATGCCAGCATGATGTAAATGAGGATCTGTACGCCGAAATTATCCACCCATTTCAGGGAGCCCTGAAAACCAAGTGTCAGAACAATCAGCACCGGATAGATAAACAGGAACAGGATTGCCAGTTTCGAAAAATTCTTACGGAAGAACGAAACATCACCGCTGGCAACAACCTGTTTTTCGGATTTCCCGCGTTTTGCCATATAAGGCACAAGAAATGCGCGGTGCAGAAAACGGCCGATACCTGCAAGAGCTACGAGGGTAAACAACAGCCCCCAACGCTGAACCAGCACCAGTTCGTTGTTGATGTTCTGCTCGGTTTTGAAACCGACGATCAGTACGAACAGGCCGAATGCCAGAATGGCGGCAATGATACCTTCGCGGATACCGGCTGCAAAATCTGACGGTTCAGCCTTCGGTGCACCCGCCGGAGAAGTTTGAAAAGCATTGGTCATGTTACACCTTTTCAACTTCTGGACGGCCGAGAATGCCGGAAGGCATGAAGATCAGCACAATCGCAAGGATCGAGAACGCAGCAACATCTTTATAATCAATCGAGAAATAGGCAGACCAGAGCGCCTCGATCAGACCGATCAGCAAACCACCGATTACAGCGCCCGGAAGCGAGCCGATACCGCCGAGAACCGCTGCGGTGAACGCTTTCACACCCGGAATAAAGCCGTCTGTAAACGAGATAACCCCGTAGAATGTGAGATAAAGCGTACCGGCCACAGCGGCCAGTGCGGCGCCCATAACGAAGGTTAGGGAAATCGTGCGGTCAACATTGATACCGAGCAGCGATGCCATTTTACGATCCTGTTCGCAGGCACGCTGGGCGCGCCCCAAGGATGTACGGTTAACAATATACCAGAAGATTGTGAGCAGAACGATGGTAACTGCAATGATAACGATCTGTTTCAGCGAGATGATAACACTGGTACCGAATAATGAATAAGAGTCATTAATCAGCGAAGGGATCGGTTTGTTACGCGGACCCTGAGTTACCTGCACGAAGTTGGACAGCGCAATGGACATACCAATTGCTGTAATCAGCGGTGCAAGCCGGAAAGACCCGCGCAATGGCCGGTAGGCGACCCGCTCAATGGTCCAGCTCCACATACTGGTCAGGATCATAGCGACAATCATCATCAGCAGGATTGCAAGTACGACAGGTACTGCACCAACAAATGTTGTCAGCAATAAAAAAACAATAAGCGCCATAAAGGCGCCGAGCATAAAAACATCACCGTGAGAAAAATTGATCATGCCGATAATACCATAAACCATGGTATAGCCGATGGCGATCAATCCATAGATCGATCCGAGCGTGAGCCCGTTGATCACTTGCTGGATAAAATATTCCATTGCAAAGTCACCCTTTTATGATCTGAATTATTGTCACCTTTAACAGGCTCTTCCCTTATATTTCAGATCGTTTACTCCTACTGCACAATCCGGCAGGCAAAATCCGCCTTGGTACCGCCCAGCATTTATAGATCCGCCGCATGTCCCGAAGGACAGACCGGCATTATTCATTTCAGCATTTCAGGCAAAATTCTCCCCCGATAGTTTCTGCGTAGTCAGACAAGCTTCCCTCTGTCTTTGGCTGAACATGCGCCAAACCGGATAGCTCGCATACACAGAAACTATAGAAATAACGACTAGTAATATAGTATTATATTCCCCCTGCTCTGCTCCTGAAATTTAAGATTACTCATAATTTATTGCCGGTCAATCGCCCTTCTGCATTGTTTCAAAGATTGAACAATGTTCCGTTTGCGACGTCTTTAACGAACTACAAATCCGTGCGCGAACGGATCGCGGTCATCAATAAAAATCGTATTATATCCGGTCATGCGCGCCCAGCCGGCAACTGACGGAATTATCGCTTTCTTATCAGCGACTTGCACCTCTGCCTCCACACGTCCGTGGAATAGTGATCCGATCACGGATTCGTGAACAAAATCATCGCCTGCCTTCAGCTCTCCGCGTGCCGCCAGCTGTGCCATACGCGCCGAAGTACCGGTGCCGCATGGTGAACGATCAATCGCTTTTTCCCCGTAAAAAACGGCATTTCGTGCATGAGCTTCCGGTTTCGTCGGTTTTCCTGTCCACAAAATATGGCTGAGGCGGTTGATATCAGCCAGTTCCGGATGCTGAAATTTATACAACTCATTGAGTCGCTGACGTAAAACAGGGCTCCAGCCGATCAGATCCAGTACCGAATAATCGGCAAGATCCGTGTAATTTTGTTGCGCCTCAACAATTGCATAGAAATTTCCGCCATAGCTGACATCAACTTTCAGCGGGCCTAGATCAGGACATTCCACTTCCAGACCTTCCGCATAGAGAAATGCCGGAACATTTGTCAGCCGCACGCTCTCCACATACTGGCCGTTCTGCTCATATTCGATTGCGACTTTACCGGCCGGTGTATCCAGATTGATCTTGCCCGGTACTTTCGGCGTGATCAGTCCCTGCTCAATCGCCATGGTTACAGTACCGATCGTGCCATGTCCGCACATCGGCAGGCAGCCCGATGTTTCAATAAACAGCACTGCCACATCGCAGTCTTCCCGTGTCGGCGGATACAGGATCGAGCCGGACATCATGTCATGACCGCGCGGCTCAAACATCAGCCCTGTACGGATCCAGTCATATTCGGCCAGAAAATGAGCCCGCTTTTCCATCATAGTTGAGCCATGCAGGTTCGGCCCCCCGCCGGCAACAAGCCGGACGGGATTCCCGCAGGTATGACCATCAACACAGAAGAAGGAATGTTTTGCCATGATGTTTCTCAAAAACGTTTTGGACTGAAAGCACTGACGGGCAGTGCGGTTGTTTCGTGATTAAGCAGTTGTGTCACCAGCCGTGCAGTTGCCGCCGACTGTGTCAGCCCCAGATGTCCATGGCCAAAAGCATAGACAATATCATTGGAGGCTGAAGAATAGCCGATCACCGGCAGTGTATCCGGCGTTGAAGGACGATAGCCCATCCATTGCCGTCCGCCCTCAATATTCATCTGCGGCAGAAACTGCTTTGCTTTTTTCAGCATAGCCTCAGAGCGCGCATAATTCGGCGGCAATGTCAGCCCTCCGAGTTCGACCGCACCGCCCACACGCACACCGGTTGTCAGCGGTGTAATCACAAAGGCATGGCCGGGGAAAGTCAGCTGACGGCGGATGTCATAAGCCCCGACCGGCAGTGTCGTATTATATCCGCGTTCTGTTTCCAGCGGCACCGCATCGCCCAGCTGGGCACTCAGATGATGTGACCATGCCCCTGCGGCAACAATGAGTTTTTTGCACTGCAGCTTACTGCCGTCAGCCAGCGTGACTTCAGCTCCGCCCTGCATATGCGCGATTTTAGTAACCACACCCTGACGGTAGCGGCTGCCGAGTTTCTCTGCATAAGCCCACAGAGCTTTGCCATAAAGTTTCGGATCGGAGACATTTTTCCATTTCGGAACAAAACAGCCAACCACAAAACGCGGTGATAATCCTGGCTGCAAGGCTGCCAGTTCAGCGCCACGCACCACAGTATAATCAATGCCCGCCTGTTTTTTGGCTTCCCAGCCCGGCATAGCCGCCTGCAACTCAGCTTCACTTTCATAAAGCTCAAGATTGCCTTCATGATGGATCATGTCCGTCACACCGGCACGTTCAGCCAATGCCAGCATTTCGCGTTCGGCAAGCTGCATCATCTGTCCTTGCACAACAGTACTGTTGCGCAAGGCCGAAGGGCTGCTCGCACGCCAGAAGCGATAAAGCCATGGCAGCAATTTCAACAAGTAAGACGGACGGATAGCGAAGGGCCCCAGCGGATCCATCAGCCAGCCCGGCACTTTTTTCATCACACCTTTGGAAGCGAGCGGCAAGACTTCAGAAAATGCCAGTGCCGCCGCATTACCGGAACTTGTCTCCTCACAAATACCGGTACGATCCACAACCAGCACAGAATGCCCAGCCTCACTCAGCACAGCTGCTGCAGCGATACCGACAATACCTGCCCCGATTATAATAATTTCAGAATTATTCTGCTTCCCATCCACATTGACGCTATCGACCGACGCCATGTGCCCTCCTGCCTGCTACACTTATTGTTATTTCAGCTGGTGCAGACCTTACGCCGTAAAATACATTCTTGCTATGAAAAAACCCCGATTATTTTTGAATTAACCGGGGTTCAGATTGTCAGATTTTTGGCAGTTCAGGCCGTGTCGCCAGAGCCTGTTTTACAATCTTTTCAACCTGTGCGCGGCGCTCTCCGCTCAGCGGCTGGCGCGGCAGACGAACACGGTCATTCGACTGAATCGCATGAACTTCAATCAGCTTGAGATTTTGCACCAGATAGGTTGAAACATCGAGATCAAGCAGCGGACGCATCCAACGATAAAGCGGCAGCGCTTCATCATAACGCTTCTGTTTGATAAGCTGATACAGAACCACAGTTTCACGCGGCAGCGAAGTCACAACACCGGCAACCCAGCCGATTGCACCGGTTGTCAGTGCTTCAAAAGCCAGATTATCTACGCCGGTGAAAAGATCAAAACGATCGCCAAACTGATTGACGATATCGATTGTGCGACGGATATCATCCGAGGATTCCTTGATCGCAACGAACAGATCGTCCTTCGCCAGTTCCTCAAGGCATTCACCGGTCACATCCACACGATAGGCCATGCGGTTGGAATAGATCATCACCGGCAGACCACCGGCAGCAGCCATGGCTTTCAGCGTAGTGACAGTTTCCTGAGGATTGGTGAAATAGATCGGGCTTGGCACAACCATCAGGCCGTCTGCACCGGCTTTCGCAGCAGCTTTGGCAGCAGCAGCACCTTCACGTGTACCGGCCTCGAAAACGGTCATCAGCACCGGACGTTTGCCGGCAACCGCACGGGCGGTTTTGAAAACCTCCAGCTTTTCCTCTCCCGACAGCATCGGGCCTTCACCCAGTGAGCCGCCGACAACAAAACCGTCAACGCCCGCATCAATCTGCAGACCAAAGCAACGCTCCATCTCTTTATGATCCAGAGCATCATTTTCAGTAAATTTTGTTGTGACTGCCGGAAAAATACCTGACCACATAATCATTCTCCCAATTGATATATTTCTGATATATCTAAATTCAGAATGCGCGTCAATTAAATTCTGCACGGGATAATGCAGACTTATAAACAATCGCCCAGCCAGGACGACCGGCACTCATATTGAGAAAACCAGCTTCTTGTAGTATCTCTCAGAAAAATATCATTGAAATTTATACATCCTGCATATTGCGCTTCAGCGATATCGGCTTCGCAAAAACTAAAAGCAGAGCACAGCTTGCCACAAATTCTGCCGGCAGCAGAACTGCTATCAAGAACAAGGATAAAGCCTTTATGTCAGGGCAGTCAGACTATTCCGACGACCAGCAGACAGTAACCGCACTCAGCCTCTCGGATCAGGCTTACCGGCTGCTCGAACGCCATATTGTTACACTGCAGCTGCAACCGGGAAGTGTTACCAATGAACGTGTCCTGATCGAGCTCACCGGCATGGGCAGAACACCGGTGCGCGAAGCTATTCAGCGGTTGGCATGGGAAGGCCTTATGGAAGTGCGGCCGCGCTCGGGTATTGCGATTACGGCCCTTGACCCTAAGGATTTCACCAAGGTTCTGGATGCCCGCGAAGGTGTCGAGCAAATTCTTTGCCGCGATGCAGCGCGTTATTCCGGTGCTTATGAGCATGAGAAACTGCGCGAAGCTGCGATCATGATGAAGCAAGCCGCCACAACGCAGGATATCCCACTGTTTCTGGACGCCGATAAAGCGTTTGATGAAGTTCTTGGCAGCGCCTCACTCAACAGCTACGCCACACGTCTGGCCGCGCCTCTGCAAAGCCACAGCCGCCGCTTCTGGTTCCGCCTGCGCCGTGACAACAGCCTGCAGGATTCTTCAACCGCCCATACGCAGATGATTGACGCAATTGTCTCCCGCGATGAAGCAGCCGCCATTGAAAGCGCAAAACAGCTCATCGCCTATCTGCGTACACTCACCCCATAAGTGCCGTAATTGCTGCCGATAAGCCTGTTTCATCTCCGAAAGGCTTATCGGCTATATGTTTGTTTTTAATTCGCATTTTTCATTCAAATTATTAACAGCACCTTGCCTGCTATTCCTGTTCAGCAGTACCGGTTTTACGCAAACAGCTGAGAGTGATTATCAGGGACCGGTTGTGACCAGCTGCAAGACCATTGGCACCCTTGCAGACAAATGGGACAAAACATCCGAACAATGGCCGGAAATTATCCTGCAGGCAAAAGTCAAAGCTGTACATGAGGCCAATCCGATTGCCGTAACAGAGCTTTGCCCGAACCAGAGACTGCAAGTCATCTGTCTTGAATATGACAATAGTGCATTGAAAGCCGGAGATCATGTGGAAGTCAGCGGGATGCTAACCAACAGCTTTGAGGGTGGTGTAGTGATTGACCCCTGCTCCACCCGCTTGCAGCAGGACTAAGTTCCTCCTATTCGGCCATTCAAACAGGTAATTTATTAAATACAGGAACTTATTTCGCGCTGCATCGTTATCTCTTTGAATAGTTTTCTGAACCGGAAGATACCCGTCTCCGGTTTATGGCCATCACACAAGGAGATCACTATGGCTTCCAAATTACGTAATGATGCAGAAAAGACATTTGAAGACCAGATTGCGGAACTGAAAAGCGAACTGGCTTCGGTGACCAAGAAACTCTCCGAGCAAGGTTCTGCATTTTACGATGATGCCCGCGAAAATGCATCCGAAACCTATGAAAATCTCCGTAAACGCGGTCGCGTTGCAGCAAGAGAAGTCAGACATCAGGCACAGGTCGTGACCGAAACAGCCAAAGAAAATCCTTTGGCAACCGCAGCGCTTGTCGCCGGTATCGGTCTGGTGCTGGCTCTGTTAGCCCGCCGTTAAGAGAATAATTTTCAGCAAGACAGGAGTGATCCCTGTAATACGGGGATCGCTGAACAACACTGCATATCTGAGGTCTTATGAATAAAAACGGATTATATATTCTGCTCGGAGCGCTCATTGTAATTATTATAGGCTTTTCGATTTACACCTATCAGCAGGAATCCAAACC
>NZ_ANNO01000104.1:0-5523 GCF_000409565.1 Pseudochrobactrum sp. AO18b | reverse complement strand
GGTTTTTTTATAATCAAAAGGCTGCAAACGCCCTGCATTATGCAGGCAGAATAGCGCCTTCAAGAGTTGTCAGTTGATGCAGGAACAATTCTGCTGCTGTGCGATGCTCCGGTGAAGCAGCATCATCAATCAGTTGACGTGCATGTTCGATGCGGGCAGCAATATCTTCACGCTTAACTTCATCAATATGAAGTGCGGATTCTGCCAGCAATGAGCAGCCTTCCGGTGTAATGTCAGTGAAGCCGCCGAAAACGATATAAGCATCGCTCTTACCGTCAGCAGTTTTGACTGTTACTTTACCGGGAATAATGGTGGTCATCAAAGGAGCATGACCGGCCAGAACTGTCAGATAGCCTTCGCTACCGGGAATGACCACTTCGCTCACTTCAGCAGAGAGCAACAGGCGTTCCGGTGATACCAGTTCGAATTTGAAGGTTCCAGCCATGATTCTCACTCAAATTTCCTGAACAAGCTGCTCTGAAACAGTGTTCCGGCGTTGAATTCTATAGGTCAGCGTATCGAAACAACGCTGTCAGTTTTAACTGTTTTACAAGAGGGTCTGAAGAGACACGCCTGTTGTAAGAACGGTCAGGCAGACCAAAGCCTGCCTGACCAATCACATTAAGCGGCCTGTGCCAGCTTCTGTGCTTTTTCAATCGCTTCTTCAATCGAACCGACCATGTAGAAAGCTGCTTCAGGCAGGTGATCGTAATCCCCTGCGCAAAGGCCTTTAAAGCCTTTGATTGTATCCTGAAGATCAACCAGCTTACCTGGCGAACCGGTGAAGATTTCAGCCACGAAGAACGGCTGGGACAGGAAGCGCTCGATCTTACGGGCACGGGTCACTGTCAGCTTATCTTCTTCAGACAATTCGTCCATACCAAGGATGGCGATGATGTCCTGAAGCGACTTGTAGCGCTGCAGAATTGACTGAACCTGACGGGCAGTCTCGTAATGCTCTTCACCAACGATCATCGGGTCAAGCATACGGGATGTTGAGTCAAGCGGATCAACCGCAGGATAAATACCCTTTTCAGCGATCGAACGGTTAAGAACCGTAGTCGCATCCAAGTGCGCAAAGGAAGTCGCAGGCGCAGGGTCAGTCAAGTCATCGGCAGGAACGTAAATTGCCTGCACCGAAGTGATCGAGCCTTTGGTTGTGGTGGTGATGCGTTCCTGCATCGCGCCCATATCCGTTGCCAGCGTAGGCTGATAGCCCACAGCGGAAGGAATACGGCCGAGAAGCGCGGACACTTCCGAACCAGCCTGTGTGAAGCGGAAAATGTTATCCACGAAGAACAACACGTCCTGACCATCATCACGGAAGCTTTCAGCGATCGTCAGACCGGAGAGAGCAACACGGGCACGCGCACCTGGCGGCTCGTTCATCTGACCGTAAACGAGAGCTGCTTTCGAGCCTTCGCCGCCACCCAGCTTGTTAACGCCGGATTCGATCATTTCGTGATAGAGATCGTTACCTTCACGGGTACGCTCACCAACACCGGCGAATACCGAGTAACCACCGTGGGCTTTAGCCACGTTGTTGATGAGTTCCATGATGAGAACGGTTTTACCAACGCCCGCACCGCCGAACAGACCAATCTTACCACCTTTAGCGTAAGGGGCGAGAAGATCCACAACCTTAATACCGGTTACCAGAATCTCGGATTCAGGTGACTGTTCGATATATTCAGGAGCTGGCTGGTGAATACCGCGGGTCGCAGCAGTCACGATCGGACCAGCTTCATCAACTGGTTCACCGATCACGTTCATGATACGGCCGAGTGTTTCAGGCCCTACCGGAACGCGGATCGCATCGCCGGTATCACGTACTTCCTGACCGCGAACCAGACCTTCGGTCGAGTCCATAGCAATGGTACGTACTGTATTTTCGCCAAGATGCTGAGCAACTTCCAGAACGAGACGGTTACCGAGATTGTCGGTTTCCAGCGCGTTCAGGATCAGAGGCAGATGATCATCAAACTGGACGTCGACGACAGCGCCGATGACCTGCTTGATACGGCCGACTGCACCAGATGCAGCCTCGCCGGACTTAGCCTTTGCCGTGGTCTTGGTAGTTTTCGGTGTCGCTGCTTTAGCCATCGATCCTTACCTTCCGATTAGAGCGCTTCCGCGCCCGCAATAATTTCAATCAGTTCTGTGGTGATCTGAGCCTGACGCTGACGGTTATATGTGATCGACAGCTTGTTGATCATATCGCCCGCATTACGCGTTGCGTTATCCATCGCGCTCATTTTTGCGCCCATTTCACCGGCCACATTTTCAAGCAGAGCGCTGAAAATCTGGACAGAGATGTTGCGCGGCAGAAGATCGTCAAGAATAGCAGCCGCATCCGGCTCATATTCATAGATCGCACCACCAGTAGAAACCGCTTCCCCAGCATCACCAGCTCCGCCATTGGCAGATGCCGGAATAAGCTGCTGAGCAGTCGGAACCTGATTAATCACCGACTTGAACTGCGAGTAGAACAGTGTCGCAACATCAAACTCGCCCTTGTTGAAAAGCGCGATCAGTTTGCGACCGATCTGGTCGGCATTGGCGAAACCAAGCTGCTTAACTTCGCGCAGATCAACGTGATCGATGATCTGACCGCTAAAGTCACGACGCAGAATGTCCGCACCTTTTTTGCCGACAGTAATGATTTTTACTGTCTTACCCTTTGCCAGCAACTGGCGGGCATGTTCACGGGCGAGACGTGCGATCTGCGAGTTGAAACCACCGCACAGACCACGTTCCGCAGTAGCGACGATGAGCAAATGCACATCGTCTTTACCGGTACCCGCCATCAGTTTCGGTGCATCATCACCGCTTACATTCTGGGCAATATTGGCCAGAACTGCACTCATCCGCTGAGAATACGGCCGTGCCGCTTCGGCTGCTTCCTGGGCACGACGCAGCTTAGCCGCGGCGACCATTTGCATCGCCTTGGTAATTTTCTGCGTCGCCTTAACCGAGGCGATACGGTTTCTCAGATCCTTTAGTGAAGGCATCCGTTCATCCCGTCAGAGTTAATCAAGCAAAGTTCTTGGCGAAAGCGTCGATAGCTGCCTTGAGTTTGCCCTTGATTTCGTCGCTGATTGCCTTCTGATCGCGGATCGCATCCAGCACATCTTTGTGCTCGTTGCGCAGCGATGCCAGAAGACCGGCTTCAAATTTGCCAACCTGATTAACAGCCAGCTTATCGAGATAGCCGTTAACACCGGCGAAAATCACAGCAACCTGTTCTTCGGTTTTCAGCGGCGAGAACTGTGGCTGCTTGAGCAGTTCAGTCAGACGCGCACCGCGGTTCAGAAGACGCTGGGTTGCAGCATCAAGATCGGAACCGAACTGCGCAAACGCAGCCATTTCACGATACTGAGCGAGCTCACCCTTAATCGAACCGGCAACCTGTTTCATCGCTTTAATCTGAGCGGCAGAACCCACGCGGGAAACCGACAGACCAACGTTAACAGCAGGGCGGATACCCTGGTGGAACAGGTTGGTTTCAAGGAAGATCTGACCGTCTGTGATCGAAATCACGTTGGTCGGAATAAACGCGGAAACGTCACCGCCCTGAGTTTCAATAACCGGCAGAGCGGTCAGAGAACCTGCACCGAGTTCGTCATTCAGCTTAGCCGAACGCTCGAGAAGGCGGGAGTGAAGATAGAATACGTCACCTGGGTAAGCTTCACGACCCGGAGGACGACGCAGCAGCAGGGACATCTGACGATAAGCAACAGCCTGCTTGGAAAGGTCATCATAACCGATCAGAGCGTGCTGGCTGTTATCGCGGAAATATTCACCGATTGCACAACCTGTGAACGGCGCCAGATACTGCAGAGGCGCAGCATCGGAAGCAGTCGCAGCGATAACAACCGAATATTCCAGTGCGCCGCGCTCTTCGAGCACTTTAACGAACTGGGCAACGGTCGAGCGCTTCTGGCCGATCGCAACGTAGATGCAGAACAGCTTGTCTTTGTCAGGGCCGTTATCATGGATCGGCTTCTGATTCAGGAAGGTGTCGAGAATGATTGCGGTCTTACCGGTCTGACGGTCACCGATGACCAGCTCGCGCTGACCACGACCAACAGGGATAAGAGCGTCAATGGCTTTCAGACCGGTCGACATCGGTTCGTGAACCGATTTACGCGGAATGATACCAGGAGCTTTAACGTCTACGCGGCGACGCTCGGTTGCAACGATCGGGCCTTTGCCGTCGATCGGGTTACCAAGAGCATCAACAACGCGGCCGAGCAGGCCAGGACCGACTGGAACGTCAACGATGGCGCCGGTACGTTTAACGGTATCGCCTTCTTTAATGTCACGGTCAGAACCGAAAATAACAACACCAACGTTGTCGCTTTCAAGGTTGAGCGCCATACCGCGGATGCCACCCGGAAATTCGACCATTTCACCGGCCTGAACATTGTCCAGACCGTATACACGGGCGATACCGTCACCAACGGAAAGAACCTGACCAACTTCGGAGACTTCTGCCTCCTGGCCAAAATTCTTGATTTGCTCTTTCAGAATTGCGGAAATTTCCGCAGCGCGGATGTCCATCAGCCGACCTCTTTCAGTGCAAGCTTAAGAGAAGAAAGTTTAGTGCGAAGGGAAGTGTCAATCTGACGCGATCCCAGCTTCACAATGAGACCGCCAAGAATCGACGGATCGACAGTGACATTGATTGTCACGTCCTTGCCGGCCACACTCTTCAGCGTCGCCTTCAATTCATTTTGCTGCGCCTGCGTCAATTCGCGGGCAGAAGTCACATCAGCTGCAACTTCACCGCGGCTTTCGGCGGCGATCAGATAAAAAGCTTTGATCATGTCCGGCAATACGAAAAGCCGGCGATTACCAGCAACAACACGCAGGAAATTGCCGACCAGACCGGTGATACCGGCTTTGTCTGCAACTGCGGCGATTGCATGGAGCTGATCTTCAGCAGAGAAGACCGGGCTGTGGATCAGGCGGCGAAGTTCTTCGCTTTCACCGATCATAGCCTCGATGCGGCCAAGATCTTTCTCCACCTGAGCAACGGATTTAGACTCAAGCGCCAGATCAAACAGGGATCCAGCATAGCGCTGAGCAACACCGGAAATGAGCGAAGACGATCCTGTCACGAATAACCATCTCTCTTGGTTGAAATCCCGCTTTTAACGCATAGTTTATCCATGCACAAAAACAGCGATTTTATTGATGTTTTTCAATACCCCCCGATGAAGTGCCGATTTGCACCGCCATCTGTGCCCTGCGGACGACCCGCCTGACTGCATTGAAATTCGAAAGCCGTCTAGCATAGACAATCAGGACTCGCAACACGCGAATCCCGCCGTTTCATGCGCTTTACAGTGCTATTTTGATGTCGCGGACAAGTTTCATGAGCTAAAGTTCATAAGCACTGCAGGCTGCGAAAATCAGCACCGTTTATAATTATTTAAATATAACAATAACTTAAATGAATATGCAGGATGATTTTACCGCGAAGAAAATGTCGGATTATCCAAACAGGCATTTCGCTAA
>NZ_ANNO01000103.1:0-3645 GCF_000409565.1 Pseudochrobactrum sp. AO18b | reverse complement strand
CTTCAGCCTCTGTCTGACAGATTCTGCTGAAGCGCGGCCTGTTTCAAAAGTCAGGCAACAAAGCCGAAAGCAAAGAGCAACGGGCCTGCGGCCAGCATCAGCTCGACCACAACGGCAATCCAGTTATAAAAACTGTTAGCCTTATCCGACATCATCGAAATCAGACGGCCGAAAAGCACAAAGCCCCAGACGCAACCCAGCGCCATCCATAAGAACGGTTGCGCGAATAACAGGCAGGCCACGCCAAGGCCGATATAAGGCCCTGCAATTGTCGCCCGTACCGATGAAAGAGCATTGGCACGCAGATCAGGCGCGTTGAGACGCAGAATTTTCAGCGAAATTCCCGGTGCAAACATCAGGATCAAACCAAAGAGCAACGTGATAACGCCCACAGTCCATGCCAGCCATTCACCCTGACTTGAAGGTAGATAAAACGCCACGTTACACCTCTTAAAACCGTCGTTGTTTGTTCGTCAGAGCAAGTTTTTACGCCTGATGGAGCCCTGCCGCTCTCTCTGACAGCACCGAATATAACTAATTTAACGAGCTATATTCCTGACCTGTGGCCATGGAAAGCAAAATTATCAGCATGCAGTATGACAGCGGTCTTATCAGAGCCTCTGAAATCCGCAGATTACAGGAAGCTTTGCGGATCGATATCCACCTGCACCCGTAAGGAACCGCGCGCTTTTGGCGCTGCCTGCAGCAATGCCCGCAAATAGGACTGCAGATCAGAACGTTTTGATCCCTGCACCAGCAACCGGAAGCGATGCCGCCCGCGAATCACTGCCAAAGGCGCTTCAGCAGGCCCCAGCACTTCAATCTCGCTATCTCTCGGCGCAGCACGACGCAATGCACGGGCATGGCTCTCCGCTTCTGCCCTGCTGTCAGCCGAAATAATCAGCGCCGCCAACCGCCCGAAAGGCGGAAGCATCCCGCGCTGACGCTCTTCAATTTCCCGTTCATAAAAAGCATGCGCATCACCGGCGATAATCGCTTTCAATACCGGATGATCGGGTTGATAGGTTTGAATCAGACCAACACTTTTACGCCCTGTACGACCTGCACGACCTGTCACCTGATTGAGTAGCTGAAATGTGCGCTCTGCGGCACGCGGATCACCATTGGCCAGACCGAGATCGGCATCAATCACACCGACAAGCGTAATCAAAGGAAAGTTGTGACCTTTGGCGACCAGCTGGGTGCCGATCACAATATCCGCCTCCCCTTTGGCAATCGCCTCCATCTCCATACGCAGCCGTGTCACCCCGCCAAGCATATCGGATGAAAGCACGATAATCCGCGCATCCGGAAAGGTTGCAGCAGTTTCCTCGGCAATACGCTCCACACCGGGACCGCAAGCCACCAGATGATCCAGCGCCCCGCAGGACGGACAGGCATCAGGACTTTTCTCGTGATAGCCACATTGATGGCACATCAGCTGACCACGGAAACGGTGCTCAACCAGCCAGCTTGAACAATCCGGACATTGAAAACGGTGCCCGCAGACGCGACACAAAGTCAGCGGCGCATAACCGCGCCGGTTGAGAAACAGCAAAGCCTGTTCTTTACGCTGCAAAACCTGCCCGACAGCTTCTGTCAAAGCCGGTGACAAAAACCGTCCTGCTACTGGTGGCGAACGGCGCATATCGATAGGCTTGAGATCCGGCAATGCCGCATCAGCATAACGTCCCTGCAACGGCACATAGCGATAGCGCCCCTGATTGGCATTGACCAGACTTTCAATCGACGGCGTGGCCGAGGCCAGAATAACAGGGAATTTGCCGATAGAACCACGCACCACTGCCATATCACGGGCATTATAAAACACGCGGTCTTCCTGCTTATAAGCGGGGTCATGCTCTTCATCGACAATAATCAGACCGGGATTGGCAAAGGGCAAGAACAATGCCGATCGCGCTCCGGCCACCACTTTGACCGTCCCCTCCGCAATCTGCCGCCAGACGCGCTCCCGCTGGCGTGGTGCCAGATCAGAATGCCATTCTGCGGGACGCGTGCCAAAACGGCTTTCAAAACGGTCGAGAAATTGCTGGGTCAGCGCAATTTCCGGCAGCAAGATCAGAACCTGCTTGCCCAACTCGACAGCACGCGCCACAGCTTCAAAATAAACTTCTGTCTTACCGGAACCGGTCACACCATGAAGCAGCGAGACCGAGTAGACTTGCTCTTCCACCGCTTCGACAAGACATCGTGCTGCAGCCTGCTGATCCTCGGACAGCTCCGCCTGCCCGTAAAACGGATCAGGTTCGCCGACCACCGGCGGCGGCGGGATCATCACCTCTTCGAACAGCCCCTGCGCTTTCAGCCCTTCAACCACGCTGCCGGAAACACCGGCTGCATGGGCAAGGCCGGACTTCGTCCAGCTCAGACCATTATTGGCAACCTCCAGCACTTTTTCACGCGCTGCTGTCAGCCGCTCAGCTTTGCCGCCAATATAGCGCAAGCCCGGAATGAACGGTTCAGGATCGAAAGCGGCCGGTGCACGCAGCACCATTTTTGCCACCATACCGGGCGGTGATAGTGTGTAATCCGCCGTCCAGCGGATGAAGCGCAGCATATCGCGGCTCACCGGCGGGCAGTCAAAAACATGCAGAATGGATTTCAGCTTTTTAGGATCGACCTGATCGCTCGCATCATCGGTGACAATACCGGCTACTTCACGCGGGCCCAGCGGCACGCGTACAATTGAACCGGCCTGAACATCCATTTCCTCAGGGACCAGATAACTATAGGGACGTTCCGCTGGCATCGGCACAAGAACCGGAACAACACGGCGCGTCTTAATCTCTGTTTTCCCGTTCAAAAAATTATCCCGATCAGTTCCGGCATGCTGTTTTCACCGCTTTTTTTCACAACTGCACTTAACCGCAAACACTGCTTATATTCAATTCTTGATGAGATGCGCTGTTATTCACCAAAGGCAGTTTCGGTTTATGGAAATATGCGTTAAACAATCCTATCTTTGTCGGATATAATACCGTCTGTACAGCAAGCCCATAACGGAGGATAAGCTGAAATGAAATTCTTTGTGGATACCGCCGATGTCAAAGACATCCGTGAACTCAACGATCTGGGACTGGTTGACGGCGTTACCACCAATCCATCGCTGATCCTGAAATCCGGTGGCAACATCATTGATGTGACCAAGGAAATCTGCTCGATTGTTAAAGGTCCTGTTTCCGCAGAAGTCACCGCAACTGACTATGCAGGTATGATGAAAGAAGCAGCTGTGCTGGCGAAAATCGCCGACAATATCTGCATCAAACTGCCGGTAACGCTGGATGGTCTGAAGGCCTGCAAGGCACTGACCTCTGATGGTCATGAAACCAACCTGACCCTGTGCTTCTCGGCCAATCAGGCGCTGCTCGCAGCCAAAGCCGGTGCGACTTATATCTCGCCTTTCATCGGCCGTCTCGATGATATCGGTCTGAATGGCATGGATCTGATCGGTGAAATCCGCACGATC
The DNA here is from genome assembly GCF_000409565.1 of Pseudochrobactrum sp. AO18b. NCBI lineage: Bacteria > Pseudomonadati > Pseudomonadota > Alphaproteobacteria > Hyphomicrobiales > Brucellaceae > Pseudochrobactrum > Pseudochrobactrum sp. AO18b. Next base: position 158 of record NZ_ANNO01000103.1, on the reverse strand, counting down.
TATGACAATTACGGTTTTGAAACCCAGATTCTTGCTGCTTCCGTGCGTACCGTCAATCACGTTAAGGAAGCTGCACTGATCGGCGCTGACGTCATCACTGCACCGCCTGCCACACTGAAAGCCCTCGTCAAGCATCCGCTGACCGACAAGGGTCTGGA
>NZ_ANNO01000102.1:0-14450 GCF_000409565.1 Pseudochrobactrum sp. AO18b | reverse complement strand
TTTTTTATATTGACGAAACACGGATATAGAACCTCGGTCAAAAATTGTCAGGCTGTGGCGAAAATGGTGATTTTTGAGCACCGGAACGGAATGTACTTTGAGGTACATGAGTACCGGAGCGCAGGAAATTGCCATTTGCAGCCCAGTCTGGCGGTTTTGGATCAGGTGCTATGGGAGTTTCTGCATATCCTGAGCCAGAGACAGTACAAGATACTGCGCCAGCTCTTCGGCTGCACGCTGCTGGGCATCACGATGGGCACGCAGGTTCGCAAATTCCTGACGCGGACGGTCATAGGATGAACTGACCTGACGGCGGCCGATGGCTACAACCTTGCCATCCCTGTCACGCAGCACATAATTTGAGCTCATACGAACCGTACCGGCAGATGCACGGCCTTCCGTTGAATCACCAACATCCACTTCAACAGCAGATTCTGTGCTTGTCGAGAAACCAAGTGCCAAATGATAAGCCGGCTGTGACGGTTCCCCTGCCCCGCCGGACAGTCCGAAGATCAGGCGGTTACGCACCGCCTGCGCCGGAATGGAATCCACATCATCCACTTTGATGGTTGCCAGCTTGGTTTTAACACTGGAAGGCACACCGCCGACACCGGCACTGCCACTTGATGAATAAAGCGGCTGCACCGTACAACCGGCAACAAAAGCTGACAGGACGAGACCTGTCAGCACTGCCAGCCGCTTTTTGCGGATCGGAGATTTGTCTTTAGTGTGATGATCAGACAACGACATTCACAATCCTCTGCGGTACAACAACGAGCTTTTTAGGCTGACTACCGTTCAACGCAGCCTGAACAAAGTCAAGTGCCAAAACCGCTGCTTGCACTGTTGCCTGATCCGCATCACGCGCAATTGTAATGTCACCACGCTTCTTACCGTTAATCTGTACCGGCAGCGTAATGTCATTTTCAACGAGCAATGCTTCATCAATCACCGGCCAGCCACGGGTGGCAACCAGATCTGTCGCGCCCAAAACCGCATTACACTGTTCAGCCAGATGCGGCATCATCGGTGCAATCATGCTGATGAACATATCGGTTGCTTCACGGGTGGCAGCTTTGGTCACATCATCGGCTTTACCGGCAGCAACAGCCTGCAAAGGTGTGCTCAGCACATTCAGCAGCTCATAAAGACGGGCAATCGCACGGTTGAAGACGATTTTCTCAATATCGTCGCCGACGGCTTTCACAGTCTTATGGGCAGCCTTGGAAATCTGTGCGGCATCACCTTCATAGGCAGCTTTCGGAGCAACACCTTTCAGGTTTTCACCGGCTTCAGAAATCAGACGCCAGACGCGCTGCACAAAACGATGCGCACCTTCCGCACCGGCTTCTGTCCACACGATATCACGCTCCGGAGGGCTATCCGACAGAGTGAACCAGCGCGCGGTATCCGCACCATAAGACGAAATAATATCATCCGGATCGACAACGTTTTTCTTCGACTTCGACATTTTTTCAATCGAGCCGATTTCTACCGTTTCACCGGAATCCAGCATGGTTGCCGAACGAACACCGTTTTTGTCTTCAATACGGATTTCCAGCGGTGATACCCACTGACCATTATGCTTATAGGTCTCGTGAACCACCATGCCCTGCGTGAACAGACCCTTGAACGGCTCTTCCACTTCCAGATGACCGGCCACTTTCATGGCGCGGGTGAAGAAGCGCGAATAAAGCAGATGCAGGATCGCATGTTCCACACCGCCGATATACTGATCAACCGGCAGCCATTCATCAGCAGCCTTGCGGTCGGTCGGTTCATTTTCCCAGGGAGCAGTGAAACGCGCAAAATACCAGGATGAATCAACAAATGTATCCATCGTGTCAGTTTCACGACGGGCTTTGCTGCCGCATTTCGGACAGTTGATATGGCGCCAGCTGTCATGACGATCCAGCGGATTGCCAGGACGGTCAAACGCAACATCATCCGGCAGCTGCACCGGCAGATCATTGCGCGGTACAGGCACGGTTCCGCAGGATTCGCAATGAATCATCGGAATCGGGCAGCCCCAGTAACGCTGACGGGAAATACCCCAGTCACGCAGACGATATTGTGTTTTGCGGAACGCCTGCGGCTTGCCATAGAGATCAGTCTTTTCCAGACGATCTGCCACTTCATTAAACGCAGCTTCCGGTGTCATACCATCGAGGAAACGCGAATTGAACAGCGTGCCTTCGTCGCTATAAGCCGTATCGGTGATTGTGAAGCTTGCCGCATCGGCACCGGCAGGCAGAACAACCGGTGTAACGGTCAGCTTATACTTATTGGCGAAATCCAGATCGCGCTGATCGTGTGCAGGGCAACCGAAGACCGCGCCTGTACCATATTCCATCAGCACGAAATTGGCGACATAGACCGGCAATGTCCATGAAGGATCAAACGGATGCTGAACGCGCAAACCAGTGTCGAAACCTTTTTTCTCAATGGTTTCGAGTGTCGCAACAGATGTACCATGCTGACGGCATTCAGCGGCAAAAGCAGCCAGACCTTCGTTGGTTTCAGCGAGCTGTTTTGCCAGCGGATGATCGGCAGCGATCGCCACAAAAGACGCACCGAACAGCGTATCCGGACGGGTTGTATAAACCTCAATATCGCCTTCGCGTTCAGCAAGCGCAAAACGCAGCTGCAGGCCTTCCGACTTGCCGATCCAGTTCTTCTGCATCAGACGCACTTTGTCCGGCCACTGGTCAAGCGTATCCAGACCGGCGAGCAGCTCTTCGCTGAAATCGGTGATCTTGAAGAACCACTGGGTCAGTTCGCGCTGTTCAACCAGCGCACCGGAGCGCCAGCCACGGCCGTCAACAACCTGCTCATTGGCCAGAACCGTATTATCGACCGGATCCCAGTTGACCTTGGATGTTTTGCGGGTCACCAGACCTTTTTCAAACATATCAAGGAACAACATTTGCTGACGGTGGTAATAATCCACATCACAGGTTGCGAATTCGCGTGACCAGTCCAGCGACAGACCCATGGTTTTGAGCTGACGTTTCATGGTGGCGATATTCTGATAGGTCCATTCTTTCGGATGAACCTTGTTCTGCATCGCCGCATTTTCTGCTGGCATACCGAAGGCGTCCCATCCCATCGGATGAAGAACATTAAAACCGCGCGCGCGCTTATAGCGGGCAATCACGTCGCCCATTGCGTAATTGCGCACATGGCCGATGTGAATGCGGCCGGACGGATAAGGAAACATTTCCAGCACGTAATATTTTTCGCGTGGATCATCATTGGACGTTTCGAAGATCTTGTTTTCTTCCCAGATCTTCTGCCAATGGGCTTCGCTTACGCGCGGATTATATCGTTCGGTTGCCCGTTCAGTTACCATGGCTGTATTTACTCATGCAAAGAGAATGGAATATGTAGTGCGACCTTCATCATGGATTGGCCAAAGCGTCAACCTTCTCCCATAGTGAAGCGGCAGAAAAAGGAGATTTATACCATGAATGCACCCACCAGCCCCCTTGCGGACAATCTCAAAGCAGTTTGCACGGCCATTGCGCAAAGTGAACATGAAGCGCAGCGGACAGCAGGTTCGGTGCAGTTGGTTGCGGTTTCCAAGACCTTTGATGCCGCAGAAATCACACCTGCACTGGAAGCAGGACAGCGTATTTTCGGTGAAAACCGTGTTCAGGAAGCAGAAGCCAAATGGCCGCAACTGCGTGAGAAATTCTCAGGCGTCGAGCTGCATCTGATAGGCCCCCTGCAATCCAACAAAGCGGCAGACGCTGTGGCTTTATTCGATGTAATCCAGACTGTTGACCGCGAAAAGATTGCCGCAAGCCTCGCCGGAGAAATCAGGAAGCAGAACCGCGCCGTCAAATTATTCGTTCAGGTTAATACCGGTAGTGAAGAGCAAAAAACAGGCATCGACCCGCGTGAAGCTGTTGCCTTTGTTGCCCGTTGCCGTGATGTCCACGGGTTGGAGATTGCCGGTCTGATGTGCATTCCGCCGGTTGATGAAAATCCGGGCCCGCATTTTGCCCTGCTACGCAAGCTGGCAGCTGAAGCAGGCGTTTCTGAATTATCAATGGGTATGTCCGGTGACTTCGAGACCGCCATTGCTTTCGGCGCGACTTATGTGCGTGTCGGCTCAGCAATTTTCGGCAGCCGTCCGCCTTTAACAAAGGCCTGACCAAATCTTCTTTCCAGGCTGTGCAGTTTTTCACTGTAATCTTACAGTACAACAACTTGTCGCAAATAATTGTCTTGCTTCACCCTGTAACAATTATAAACTCCGACGCAATTCCGACAATTGTGCCGGAGGGATTACGCCGTCATTGAACCCTAAGAGGGAACGCTATGGGGCACCCCGACACCAATACGGGAGCAGATCAGACTTTTTGCCTGATTTACGATGCGAACCGCACGCATTAACAATGGTGCGGTTTTTTATGCAATGTGCCGGCAAGGAGGGCCGCCGGCGCGAGGAGGAACTATGTCCGAGAAGAAATATCCGATTTTGCCGGAGGCGAAAGCGCGCGCGCTGATCGACAATGACACCTATCTTTCATGGTACAATGAAAGCATCAGCGACCCTGACGCATTCTGGGGCAAACACGGCAAACGTATTGACTGGTTCACACCTTATACCAAGGTGAAAGATACGTCTTTCGAAGATAACGTCTCTATTCGCTGGTATGAAGACGGCGTCACCAATGTCTCTTACAACTGTATTGACCGTCACCTCGAAAAGCGCGGAGATCAGACCGCGATTATCTGGGAAGGCGACAACCCTTATATCGACAAGAAAATCACCTATCGCGAGCTGCATGAAAATGTCTGCCGCCTTGCCAATGTGATGAAAAAACACGGCGTTCGCAAAGGCGACCGCGTTACCATCTATCTGCCGATGATTCCGGAAGCCGCCTATGCGATGCTGGCTTGTGCGCGTATCGGCGCAGTACATTCGATCGTCTTTGCAGGCTTTTCACCGGAGGCGCTGGCCGGTCGTATTATTGACTGTGAATCCACATTCGTCATCACCTCGGATGAAGGTATCCGCGGCGGCAAACCTATTCCGCTGAAAGAAAATACCGATACCGCGATTGATATCGCCGCTAAACAATATGTGTTTGTAAACAAGGTTCTGGTTGTGCGCCGTACCGGCGGCAAGATCAACTGGGGTCGTGGCCGTGATCTCTGGTATCATCAGGAAGTTGCAAGCGTCGATGCGGTCTGCGAACCGGAACCGATGAAAGCTGAAGACCCGCTCTTCATCCTTTATACATCCGGCTCCACAGGTAAGCCGAAAGGCGTGCTGCACACCACCGGCGGCTATCTCGTTTATGCCTCGATGACCCATGAATATGTCTTCGATTATCATGAAGGCGATATTTACTGGTGTACAGCGGATGTGGGCTGGGTCACCGGTCACTCCTATATTGTCTACGGTCCGCTCGCCAATGGTGCCACCACGCTGATGTTTGAAGGCGTGCCGAACTTCCCTGATCAGGGACGTTTCTGGGAAGTGGTCGACAAGCATCAGGTCAATATTTTCTATACCGCACCAACAGCAATCCGCGCTCTGATGGGTGCCGGTGATGAATTCGTAACCCGCAACTCCCGTAAATCCCTGCGCCTGCTCGGCTCGGTCGGTGAGCCGATCAATCCGGAAGCATGGGAATGGTATTATAATGTGGTCGGCGATCAGACCTGTCCGATTGTTGATACATGGTGGCAGACTGAAACCGGCGGCATTCTGATTACCCCGCTGCCGGGTGCAACCGATCTGAAACCGGGCTCGGCAACCCGTCCATTCTTCGGCATCAAACCACAGCTGGTGGACGCGGAAGGTGCTGTGATCGAAGGTGCTGCCGACGGCAATCTCTGCATCACCGATTCATGGCCGGGTCAGATGCGTACCCTTTATGGTGATCACCGCCGCTTCATTGAGGCTTATTTCACCACCTATAAGGGCAAATATTTCACCGGTGACGGCTGCCGCCGTGATGAAGACGGCTATTACTGGATTACCGGCCGCGTCGATGACGTGCTGAATATTTCCGGACACCGCCTCGGTACTGCGGAAATCGAGTCGGCTCTGGTTTCGCATCACTCGGTATCGGAAGCCGCTGTTGTCGGCTATCCGCATCCGATCAAGGGTCAGGGCATCTATTGCTATGTCACGCTGATGACCGGCGAAGCAGAGCATGATGAAGATGCATTGCGCAAAGAACTGACCAAGCATGTGCGCAGTGAGATCGGACCGATTGCAACACCGGATATGATCCAGTTTGCACCGGGCCTGCCAAAGACCCGTTCGGGCAAGATCATGCGCCGAATCTTACGCAAAATTGCAGAAGATGATTTCGGTGCACTCGGCGATACATCAACTCTGGCCGATCCGGCAGTTGTGGATGATCTGATCGAAAAGCGTCAGAACCGTAAGTGACAGAACAAAAAAAGGCCGGTTCAACCGGCCTTTTTATTTATATAGGCATCAGCCATTGCTGTCATGTCCGGCTGACCGTCATGATAGGCAAATCCAGCGGCCTCCAGATCACTGCCATCAATCATCAGATCTTCAAAAAGCTGCTCATACATGGCTTTTTTGCCTAAGAATGTCAGGCCTGCTTTCATCAGCGGGCGTGGCACTGGTACCATTCTGTTGGCTTTGCCCATTGCCTGCCGCAACTTTGTGACAAGCTGTTTTGTCGACAGCAACACCGGATCACCCAGATGGAAAATCCGGCGGTCAACCTGCGCCTGACCGGCCAGAGCCATAAATTCCAGTGCCCGCACCACATTATTACAAGAAACAAAACTGCGCTGATTATTGGCACAGCCAAAGGGCAGAGGCACAGCACTGTCGCAGAGCTTCAATAACAGGCGCAGATTACCGGGGGCACCGGCACCATAAACCAGCGCAGGCCGTGCAATACCGATTTCAAGCCCCTGCATTTTCAAAAGCCCCTGCTCCGCCAGTGCTTTTGCATGCCCGTAATCAGTCAGCGGGCGATAGGACAAATCTGTTGTCAGCGGTGACGGATGCCCCGCAACCACATTAATTGTCGAAACAAAGATGAAGCGCTTCACTCCCGCCATACGTGCCTGTTCAGCCAAAGCCAAAACCAGCCGGTGATTAACCGCGTCCATCTCTGCGGGAGAGGCAGCATTGCTTCCGCTTCTGTGCGCAATGCCTGCACAATGGATGACACATTCTATACCGGAAAAATCAGGCTCACTCAGCTCATGACGAGCAATAATCCGTACTTCATGCGCCTGTTCACGCAGATGCATGACAAGCCTGCACCCGATAAACCCGCCAGCACCGGTAACCGCAATTTTCATCTGTCAAACCCGTATTTGAAATACCTGTTTTCCTGATAGCAATGCTCTGGCAATAATCATACCGCTTTGCAGCCAAATGAGACCGGATCATGCATTTTCACTTCAGCCCCGCACGTTCAGAAGATTTCAGCAGATTATTGGATCTGCGTCTGCTCACCATGCGGGAAAGTCTTGAACGGATCGGCCGTTTTGACCCGCAGCGGGCGTTTGAACGTTTTCAAAACAGCTTCCGCCCGCAGCACACACGCTTAATCTTGATCGGCAACCAGTTCGCCGGATGTGTTGCGCTGGGGCCTGACGAAGACGACTGGCTTCTGGAACATTTTTACATTGCACCGGCTTTTCAGGGGTGCGGTTTAGGAGGCCTTGTTTTAGCGCAACTGATTACCGAAGCCGAACAGGCGAGGAAAATTATAAAGCTCAGTGTCTTACAAAGAAGCGATGCTGCAAGGTTTTATGAAAAACACGGCTTTCACAAAACCGGCGAGGATGAATGGGACATCTATTATACCCGCCTCCCCGCCATTTCACGTGAATCATAGAAAAGGAAAAATCCGCCTTTAAAAATCAATCGTGCGACCTTTGATTTCCCAATCACCATAGCGCGCCGGATCTTTGCCGCCACGGCCACCGATTTCTTTTGCCGCTTCCGCCTGCTGTTCTGCGGCGCGGCGCTCTTCAGCCTCCAGCAAAGCACGCTGGGCGGCAGGCGGCAGGTCTTCAAATTTTTTGCGTGGTGCAGGAGCATCTGATTTTTGATAATCTGCCAATGAAACCACATTATTATTCGCTGATGGTGTTTCATTATCCATGGGTTTTGTCCTGTCCGTCTGCAGCATATATCAAATTAAGTTTTAGCAGTGCTATCATAGCCCTTGTCTTATTGAAGATATAGTCTGCAAGCCCCATTTTATCATCACATGAAAATGACCTTATTGACGAACCGGAACGGAGATACTGAATGAACATGATGCGTACTGCCATGCTGATTGCCTTCATGACAGCCATGTTTATGAGTATCGGTTATCTGATCGGCGGCTCAGGCGGCATGATGATTGCTCTGGTGATAGCTGTTGCCATGAACTTCTTCAGCTACTGGAATTCCGACAAGATGGTGCTGCGTATGTATAATGCGCAGGAGGCGGATGAAAATACTGCACCGGAATATTACCGCATCGTCCGTGAGTTGTCGGATCGCGCCGGTCTGCCAACACCTAGAATCTATGTCATCAACGAAGATCAGCCCAATGCTTTTGCCACCGGCCGCAATCCGGAAAATGCAGCTGTTGCCGCTACAACCGGCCTGTTGCAGCGCCTGAACAAGCAGGAAGTTGCTGCGGTGATGGCGCATGAGCTGGCGCATGTGCAAAACCGTGACACACTGACCATGACAATCACCGCGACGCTTGCCGGTGCGATTTCCATGCTCGGCAATTTTGCAATGTTCTTCGGCGGCAATCGTGAAAACAACAATGCTCTGAGTATGATCGGCACAATCATCGCGATGATTGTTGCACCGTTTGCGGCCATGATTGTGCAGATGGCCGTCAGCCGTACCCGTGAATATGCTGCTGACCGGCGCGGCGCGGAAATCTGCGGCAACCCGCTCTGGCTGGCCTCTGCTTTGAACAAGATTGCGCGCGGTGCCCATGAAACCGTGAATGAAGAGGCCGAGCATAATCCGGCCACTGCGCATATGTTTATTATCAATCCTTTGAGCGGTCGCGGCGCGGATAATCTGTTCTCTACCCACCCTGATACGGCAAACCGTATTGCCGCATTGGAAGGTATTGCGCAGGAAATGGGCATTAATTCTGTCTATGATAATACAGATAATGGTTTTCAGAACCGTCAGTCTGGTGCATATAGCCCGACAAATAACCAATCACAGAACCGCCCGCGCAGCACACCGACACGGAATAATCCGTGGGGACAGGCAGCGGGCAGCGATTCTTCACCGGATGATGAGCCGGAAAAACCCTATAAAGGACCGTGGTCTTGAACGATAAAAACCCTGCCGCAAAACGCACCGGCTTTCGCTCAGATAAAAAGCCGTTTGATAAGCAGAGTCAAAATCAGGATCATAATCTTGGTCAGTCCGAGGCCGAATATCGCGCAAAGCTTGAAGCAGAACATCCGGGGCTGAATGTACGCCAATGCGCTGCCAAACTGCTCAATGCTGTGGTTGCCAAAAACACATCGCTAGACGGTCTCACGGATGCGCATCACGGCCATCCCCAATATATGGAACTGGATGACCGCGACCGTTCGCTTGTGCGCGCTATTCTCGGCACCGCCTTGCGCAATCGCAACACCATTGAAACAGCCTTGTGCAAGCTGCTCGACCGTCCGCTGCCTGCCAATGCGACTGCCTTGCAGCAATTGCTTCATGTCGGTGCTGCACAGATCCTCTATCTCGACGTACCGGATCATGCAGCCGTTGATCTGGCTGTGACTTCCGCCAATATCGATCCGCGCAACCGCAAATATGCCAGCCTCGTCAATGCCGTGCTGCGCCGCCTCACCCGCAATAAAGAGCGCGCTATCGAGCTGAAAATTCCGAACGGCCCTGAATGGTATATTGAAGGCCTGACTAAAACTTATGGCAAGAAACAGGCAGAAGCCATTCTGGCCATGCAGGCCTATGAACCTTCCATCGATCTGACGGTTAAAAGCAATCCGGCAGAATGGGCAGAAAAACTCGGCGGCACGCTGCTGCCAAACGGCTCTGTACGTCTTGGTTCTTTTGAAGGTGCCCTCACCTCGCTGGAAGGTTTTGCGGAAGGCGAATGGTGGGTGCAGGATGCGGCAGCAAGCCTGCCTGCCACATTGCTCGGTGATATCAAAGGCAAACGCGTTGCCGATCTTTGCGCCGCACCCGGCGGCAAAACTGCCCAGCTGATTATGGCCGGAGCTAAAGTCACCGCATTCGATATCAATAAGAGCCGCCTCAAGCGTCTGAAAAGCAATCTCGACCGTCTGCAACTGGACGCAGAGCTGATCGCGACCAATATTCTCGATTATCAAACGGACGAGTTGTTTGACGCCATTCTGCTGGATGCGCCTTGCTCATCCACCGGTACAGTGCGCCGCCATCCGGATGTACTCTGGACAAAAACACCGGATGATATTGTCCGGCTGGCACAGGTACAGGCCAAACTGCTTCGTCATGCCATTTCTCTGGTCAAACCGGACGGCATTATTGTCTTCTCCAATTGCTCGCTTAACCGCGAGGAAGGTGAAGATATGGCGCAGGCTATTCTTGCAGAAGGCGTGCTGAAATCCGAACCATTCAAGGTGCAAGAACTGAAGGGCATGGAACCGCTGATTACAGATCAGGGTTTCCTGCGTTCAACGCCTGCTGATTTGCCTCATGATGAGCCAAAAATGGCCGGTCTTGACGGTTTCTTTGCTGCACGCTTCCGTCGTCCGGCCTGAAAACCAACCAATAACTTATCTGTTTCTTAAAAAAAAACATGCCGATCCACATCATTCCGCAGCTCTTGGTTAACAAAGAGTTCACTATTGCCGTGGAATGATAGATCATAGCGCATGAATAACGAAGCATATCGCCACCGGATTTATCCATGCGACATGCTCTAGAGCGTGTCGCGTTTAATCGTAGCCACTGCGTTCGCTCTAGATTCTGTTAATTGTCGCATGTTCGCGGTAGCTCAAATGAATTCATTTGAGCGCGACATGCTCTAAGGAGTACGCTGCCGTGAATGTCGCGCTGAGCGAAACCCCGCATCTGTGGACACTGGCCGTTGCCCAAGGCTGGCGACGTTTCAGCAGACGTGTGCGGCGCGGGCCGATGTTTCGCTGGCGCTTTTCCGGCTTTACACCGGAACGGGTGCTGATTGCCCCGCCGGATTTGCGCGTTGCCGACCCGCAGCTGGCACAGGAATTTTATCACGGCCGCTATGCGCTGGCCGGTCGTTTGGTGGAAACCGGCGGCATCTCCCCTTTTGCCATTGAACCACCGACAGATGCATGGGAAGCCTCGCTGCATTCCTTTGGCTGGCTTCGCAATATGCGTGCTGCCGGAACCGAACTGGCTATGGTCAATGCCCGCGCTCTGGTCGAAGACTGGATCCGTATGCATGGCAAGCGTATTGAAGGCATTGCCTGGTCGCCGGAAATTACTGCGCAGCGTATTATCGCCTGGCTCCAGCATTCCAACATCATCCTTGCCACCTCCGATCTCGCCACCTATCGCAAATTCATGCGCTCGCTGGCGATGCAGGTACGCTATTTGCGCACCATGACCGGTGTGATGGATGATGGTGAAGATAAATTACGTGCACGTATTGCACTGGCTTTTGCCAGTCTTGCACTGCCGGTCTCGCAATCCATGGCGCGTTCGGCACGCCGCCATCTTGAATATGAGCTGAACCGGCAGATACTGGCCGATGGCGGCCATATTTCGCGCAATCCTGCCGCCATTCTGGAGTTACTGGCCGATCTGCTGCCACTGCGCCAGACCTATAGCAACGGCAATGAATCGCCGCCCAAAGCTCTGATTGAAACCGTTGAGCGTATGCTGCCAGCCTTACGCTTCTTCCGTCATCAGGACGGCAGTCTGGCATTGTTCAATGGCGTGGGGCCTACCTTGCCGGAGCGTCTGATTTCCGTGCTGCGCCATGACGAGACAGACGGCGCGCCGCTCACTCATGCGCCGCATTCCGGCTATGAGCGCCTGCATATGGGCTCGACCACAATCATTGCCGATACGGGTCTGCCGCCACCGGTCACTGCATCGCGCGATGCCCATGCCGGTTGTCTGGCATTTGAAATGTCCTCCGGCCGTCAACGCTATATTGTCAATTCCGGTATCGACCGTTACGGCCCGCCGGAATTCCGGCCGCTTGGCCGCACCACAGCGGCCCATTCCACGGCGACGATCAACGACACGTCTTCGTGCCGTTTCAGCCTCAATTCCAGCATTTCCAGCGTTCTAGGCACGCCGATTATTGCAGGCCCAACCAGTGTCAGACGTCAACGACTGGAAGGCATGGGCGAACAGGGATTTGTTGCCAGCCATGACGGTTATGTCCGGCTGTTCGGTTATACCCATGAGCGTCAGGTTGTGCTGTCTCATAATGGCAGTCTGATTGAAGGTGTTGACCGCTTTATCAAATCGCATCTGAAAACCACGCGCAGCGGTAAAAACAAACAGCAATCCGATCTGGTGACAGTGCGCTTTCATATTCATCCGCAGGTCTATATCCGCATGGATGAAGACGGTGTGGTGCATCTGACCGCCGATCACGATGACAGCTGGGCATTTTCCTGTGCCGATGTCATGCCGCAGCTTGAAGATTCCATCTTCTTCGCCGGTTTCCGCGGCCCTGTGCGCTCGCGCCAGATCGTATTGACCTTCTCTGCGACAGAGAGTGACCATGTCAGCTGGCGCTTTACCCGCACCGGTCTCGGTCAGTATGTATGAATGTCATAAAAATCTAGGATTCCTCGCGCGCCTGTGATACGCCGCCTTTGTCCCACTTTACCGGATTGATGTATGTGACGGGTAATCAGATCCGTCCAGACGCATTGTCCCGACATAAAGCACAAAGAGACCGTCATGGCTGTCAGCTCCAAACATATTCCCGCTCCTGATCTTTTCCCTGTGCGCCGCGCACTGCTTTCCGTATCGGATAAAACCGGTCTGGTAGACTTTGCCCGCGCTTTGCACGCAAAGGGCGTTGAGCTTCTGTCCACCGGCGGTACTGCCAAATCCATCGCAGCAGCCGGTATTCCGGTGCGCGACGTTTCGGAAATCACCAATTTCCCTGAAATCATGGATGGCCGTGTCAAGACATTGCACCCGGGCGTTCACGGCGGTCTGCTCGCTGTGCGTAATGATCCGGAACATGTTGCGGCGATGGAAGCCCACAATATTACCGGCATCGATCTGGTAGTAATCAATCTCTATCCGTTTGAAGAAGTGCGCTATCAGGGCGGTGACTACGACACCACCGTTGAAAATATCGACATCGGCGGCCCTGCGATGATCCGTGCTTCCGCCAAGAACCATGCTTATGTGACGATTGTCACCGATCCTAACGATTATGGCAGCGTTGTTGCTGAACTGGAAACCGGCAATGGCTCTTTGCCTTATGCCTTCCGTCAGCGCATGGCCGGTAAGGCTTTTGCCCGTACTGCCGCTTATGATGCCGCGATCTCCGGCTGGTTTGCTGAAACTACAAAAGAAGTAGCCCCGCTGCACCGTGCACTCGCCGGTAAGCTGCATTCCGTAATGCGCTATGGTGAAAACCCGCACCAGCAGGCAGGTTTCTATCTGACCGGTGAAACCCGCGCCGGTGTGGCCACTGCCACCCAGCTTCAGGGCAAGCAGCTTTCCTACAATAACATCAATGACACCGATGCAGCTTATGAGCTGGTGGCAGAATTTGATCCGGCTAAAACCGCAGCCGTTGCCATCATCAAACACGCCAATCCATGCGGTGTAGCTGAAGGTGCATCGCTGAAAGAGGCGTATCTCAAGGCCTATGCCTGCGATACAGTTTCAGCCTTTGGCGGTATTGTCGCTCTCAACCGTACACTGGATGCGGAAGCTGCTGAGGAAATCGTCAAGATTTTCACTGAAGTGATTATCGCGCCGGATGCAACACCGGAAGCACAGGCAATTGTTGCCGCCAAGAAAAACCTGCGCCTGCTCGTTACCGGCGGCCTGCCGGATGTCCGCGCACCGGGCATTGCCGCGAAAACCGTTGCTGGTGGTCTGCTGATCCAGAACCGTGACAATGGCAATGTTGATGATCTTGACCTTAAAGTCGTGACCAAGCGTGCACCAACCGAACAGGAAATGATTGATCTGAAATTTGCCTTCCGTGTTGCCAAACACGTTAAGTCCAATGCGATTGTCTATGTTAAAGATGGTGCAACTGTTGGCGTTGGCGCAGGCCAGATGAGCCGTATCGACTCTTCCCGTATTGCAGCACGCAAGGCAGAAGATGCAGCAGCGGTGGCCGGCGGCGAACCTCTGACCAAAGGCTCAGTTGTTGCCTCGGATGCGTTCTTCCCGTTTGCTGATGGTCTGATCTCGGCGGTTGAAGCCGGTGCTACAGCTGTTATCCAGCCAGGCGGTTCAATGCGTGATGATGAAGTGA
>NZ_ANNO01000101.1:0-1364 GCF_000409565.1 Pseudochrobactrum sp. AO18b | reverse complement strand
TCTTTTTTTATTATTCGGATTTTGCCGGATAAGGGGTTCTGATCGCCAGATATAGTCCGGCGACAAAGAACAGTACCAGCACTGCAATGCCAAGGCGCGGTGAGCCACTGGCCGCTGTCATGCTCGCCACCAGAAACGGTGCCAGAAAACTGGTTGCGCGTCCGGCCAGTGCATAAATACCGAAATATCGCCCTGCCTCATGCGGCTCGACACTGCGGGCAAACCACGAGCGGGAAGATGCCTGCACCGGCCCGAAAGCGATGCCGATCAACATACCGAAGGCCAGATAGGCTTTTTCCCCACCGGAGGAAAACAGCCCCGTATTACTATCCGGCGGAAAATGCACCAGACCATAAAGCGTATAATCCGGCCCTGTGGAAACAATGCCCAATGTGGCAATCAGCAACAGCACCAGCGATATCACCACCACCCATTTGGAGCCGAACCAGCTATCGACATAGCTGGCAAACCAGCAGCCGAAAATCGCCACGACATTGAGGATGATACCGAACAGACCAATCTCGGTGATTGACCAACCAAACATCGCCGCAGCAAAACCGCCGCCCAGCGCCAGCAATGCATTCACACCGTCCTGATAGATCATCCGCGCGATCAGAAAGCGGAACAGAGCCGCCTTTTTGCGCACTTCATGCAGCGTTTCTTTCAGCTCTGCCAGACCTTCGCCAATGGCGGCTTTCAGCCCCATGCCCTTTTCCTGATCCGGCGTGAAGATAAACATTGGCAGAATGAAAATCAGATACCACAGCGCTGCAACCGGCCCTGTGATACGGGCATCCTCACCTTTCAGTGCATCCAGCTGCCAGAGTGGTTCAATGCCGATCAGCGTTTTTCCGGTTTCCGGCGAGGCTGCCAGACAGGTGACAACAAAGATCAGCACGATCATTCCGGCGAGATAACCCAGCCCCCATGCAAAATTCGACACCCGCCCGATATGCGAGGCTGGAATCAGCCTCGGCATCATGGAATCGTTGAAAACGATAGAAAATTCTGCGGCAACGGAAGCGCAGATGAAGGCCAGCAATACCCAGACATAGCTTGATCCCGGTTCCGCGAACCACAGCAAAGTCAGGCTGATGATTTTGATGACTGCAAAGAAACCGATCCACGGTTTTCTTGCACCGGTTTTATCCGCAATAGAACCCAGTGCCGGAGACAGGATTGCGATGACGATACCGGCAAAAGCCACGCCATAGCCCCATGCCGCCTGCCCTGCCACCGGATCAGCCGACATACGCGAAATAAAATAAGGGCCGAAAATGAAAGTGGTTACGACGGTAAAAAACGGCTGAGCCGCCCAGTCGAAAAACATCCAGCCCCAGATGCCTTTGCTCCACACGCTGTCA
>NZ_ANNO01000100.1:0-5698 GCF_000409565.1 Pseudochrobactrum sp. AO18b | reverse complement strand
CGGTGAAATACCACCGGCCTTTTTGAATTTCGCAAAATGAGCAAAATCAGCCCGCAAGATCCGCCATGAAACCGGCTGCCACTGCAAGACGGGAAACACTCAGATCTCCGCCTTCTGTCAGCGCAATCATACGCTGACGCACACCGTCAATCCGCTCAGCATCACGGGTCAGCCAGCTCTGTACCGGATCGGTCTCACCTTTGAATTTGGTGAGCGCTTCCATCGTCACAGCACGGGTTGCCTGTGTGATCGTATCAGTCGCACGGGACAAGGCCAGACCATCATAATAATCTGTCACCGGCACCGCAGATGCAGCCTTTTCAATATTAGCAATGCGGAAAGCATCAACAATTTTGAAATAAGCCGTCGCAGCGGTCATCAGCTCTGCCTTACCCTGATAGGCAATCAGCGCAATATCCGCCATCAGCTTGGCCGACTGCAGACGGGCAAGTTTGCGCGCCAGCGCTTCACCGGCACCTTTAGCGATATATTTTGCCGTATCTGCGGTAATCAGATCAGCAATGAAGTCAGGCATCAGCTCTTCAAGCTTCGGCTCCAGCGCCATGCGTGTCCGCTTCACCGCGCTGACCATTTCGCTCAATGTTGCATCAAAGCGGTTGTTACGCAGCACCCATGCGGTGGTTGAGAACAGCATTTCCCCAACCAGCGCATAGAATTCATTCTGCACTTTGCCCGGAATCTTATTATCCAGCGCATTAATCGCCTGATAGAGCTGCTCGGTTTCAAAACCATCAGCCACAGCTACATAAGACCGCAGAATTTCTGCTGGTGCCTCAGCCGTCAAATCATTCAGACGGCTGATAAATGTCGGCCCGCAACGATTAATCGCATCATTGGACAGAAGCGTTGCAATGATTTCGCGATGCAGACGGTGATGGGTAATGTCCTTGGCAAAACGCTCCTGCATTTCCTGCGGGAAATAGCCGAACAGGCGTGAATGCAGGTAAGTGTCATCCGGCAGATTGCTGGCGATCAGATCATCAGACAGTACCATTTTGCCATAGGCCAGAAGCACGGCCAGTTCAGGACGGGTCAGCGCCTCTCCGCGTTTCTGGCGGTCTGCCAGCACCTGATCATCCGGCAGATATTCCACCTTGCGATCCAGCAGCTTGCGGCGTTCCAGAGACGACATCATCCGCATCAGATATGGCAGTTCGGATGCACCGCGTTTTTCAACGAGAGACAGAGCCAGCGGCTGCTCATAATTATTATGCAGCACCAGCGCTGCCACTTCATCAGTCATCTGTGCCAGAAGCACGTCGCGTGCTTCACGGGTCAGACGGCCATCCTGCAGGCTTGGTGTCAGAGCAATCTTGATATTGACCTCAACGTCCGACGAATTCACACCGGCCGAATTGTCAATCGCATCCGTATTACAGCGACCGCCATTGAGGCTGTATTCAATACGACCGCGCTGGGTGGCACCCAGATTAGCGCCCTCACCGATCACTTTGGCGCGAACCTCACGACCGGTAATACGGATCGCATCATTGGCACGGTCACCAACTTGCGCATCACTTTCTTCGTTCGCACGAATATAAGTGCCGATACCGCCGAACCACAGCAGATCAACCTGTGCACGTAGGATCGCACCGATCACTTCATTCGGGCTTGCGGTCAGTTTACCCAATCCAATGGCCTCGGCTGCCGCTTCAGACAGGGTAATGACCTTCTGCGAGCGGCTGAATACACCACCACCGGCAGAGATTTTAGAGCGGTCATAATCCTGCCAGCTGGAGCGCGGCACATTGAACAGACGCTGACGTTCCACAAAACCGATATCGGTATCCGGCATCGGATCAATAAAGATGTCGCGATGGTCAAATGCAGCTACCAGTTTGATTTTTGGCGACAGCAACATGCCGTTACCAAATACGTCACCGGACATATCCCCCACACCGGCAACAGTGAATGGTGTGGTCTGAATATCAATATCCATTTCGCGGAAATGACGCTTCACCGCTTCCCATGCGCCACGGGCGGTAATGGCCATTTTCTTATGGTCATAACCGGCTGAACCACCGGAAGCAAAAGCATCATCCAGCCAGAAATGCTGTGCCTGACTGATCGCATTGGCCGTATCGGAGAAAGTTGCTGTGCCCTTATCCGCCGCAACCACAAAATACGGATCATCACTGTCCTGACGGATAACATCGACCGGCGGCACGATCTTGCCTTCGATAATATTATCGGTGATGGAAACCATGGTTGAAATGAAAGTGATATAGGCCGCACGCCCGGCTTCAAATACCGCATTGCGGTCGCCGCCAACCGGCAGACGCTTCGGATAAAAACCGCCTTTGGCACCACCCGGCACAATCACCGCATTCTTTACCTGCTGTGCCTTAACCAGACCCAGCACTTCTGTGCGGTAATCCTGCGCACGGTCAGACCAGCGCAAGCCGCCACGCGCAACAGCGCCAAAGCGCAGGTGAACACCTTCCACTTCCGGCCCGTAGACGAAGATTTCGCGGTAAGGGCGTGGTTCCGGCAGGCCGTCAACAGCACGCGGGTTAAGCTTGATCGCCAGTGTCACCGGCGCATTGCCGTCCTTATCATGCATATAGGCATTGGTGCGCAGAGAAGCTTCAACCAGATTACGGTAGCGGCGCAAAATCTGGTCATCATCAATGCTTGGTACAGCCTGCAAAGCTGTCTCAATGGCTTCAACAACAGCGCGTTCTTTCGCTTCTGTATCCGCCTGTTTTGCCAGCACCGGATTAAAGCGCAGGTCAAACAATGTGTAGAGATGCGCGGCAATGTCCGGGTAACGATTGAGTGCCGCAGCAATAAAGTCCTGCGAATAGGTGATACCGGCCTGCTGCAGATAACGGCCATACATACGCAGGATCATGATCTGACGCGCTGTCAGACGTCCGCTCTGTGCAAGGCCATTATAACCGTCATTATCTGCCTGTCCGCTCCATACAGTGCGGAACACATCATCCAGCAGATCACCATCATCGCTGAGATCAACGGCTTTGTCCGATGCGCTGACAATCAGCATATCATGGACATGCACCATGTTCTTGCCACCGGTAGCCGTCTGCACCGGTAGAGCGAAGGTCTGCTCACTGATGACACGAAACCCCATATTCTCCAGCAGCGGCACGCGCTGCGACAGCGCCAGTGCCTCACCGAAATGATAGAGTTTCAGGAAAGCCGCCTGCGGTTCCTGTGTGTCATAACGATAAAAATCAACATAAAGCGGATTTTCTTCAGTCAGCGCCTCAATACGTACGGCATCAACAAGCGCTTCGGATTCGTTAAAGGTCTCGCGATAGGATTCCGGAAAACCGGAAGCCAGACTGATCACACGCGGGGCGAAAGTCTGTGAGCTTTCCTCTGCCGCATCACGCACACCATCTTCCCATGTACGGACGAAACTGCGGATCTGCTTTTCCAGAGCCTCGCGAGCCATTTCGCTCACGCTGCCGTCATGGCGGCGGATGATGAACTGAACGCGGGTCACGCCTTTATCAAGGAACACCGGATGGAACTCCACGGATTCCCCGTGATAAACATCCATCAGATAATTACTGATTGCTTCGCGCACGACTGAATCGTAACGATCGCGCGGCAGATAGACCAGCACACTCACAAAACGGCTGAAACGGTCAATACGCGGCAGCACACGCACACGCGGACGCTCATCCAATGCCACGATCAGTTCAGCATGATCGGTCAGGGCATCCAGATCAATCTGGAACATATCATCACGCGGATAATCTTCCAGCACACGCACCAGAGCCTTGCCGGAATGGTCCGCAGCATTGAAGCCCAGACGACCGATTACTGCTTCCGCTTTACCGCGCAGATAAGGAATCGTGCTCAGGAAAGATGTATAGGCCGTCGAAGTGAACAATCCGACCAGACGCATTTCGCCGGTTACTTTGCCGTCTGCATCAAACAGTTTGATACCGATATAATCGATATATTCGCGGCGATGGACGAGCGAGCGGCTGTTGCCTTTGGTAATCAGCAGACTTTCAGAACCTTTGAGGAAGTCCTGCAATTCCTGTGCGATCGAAGCATTATCCTGCCCCTGACGCAAAACGCGAACAGCTTCATCACGCAGAATCCCCAGTGATGGTGCATCAGCCTGAATAAGCGTACCCTGAGCCGCATCGTAACGAAATTCACGCATACCCAGAAATGTGAAATTACCATCGCGCAGCCATTTGAGCAGCGCAATAGCTTCACGGCCTTCCGCTGTTTCCGGCAAACCTTTGACAGCGCTGTAAGAGGCAATCACCTCATCAAGACGCGCCAGCATCGGTTTCCAGTCACTGACAGCAGCATAAACCTGCCCCAGCACCATTCCGAGCGCCTGCTCCAGAGCTGTTCTTGCGCTTTCATCCAGTTGCGGCAGATGCAGCTGAATAACACTGACCTGTTCCGTACCTGCAACGGATTTACCGGAGGTTGCTTCGCCATGAACCTCATAGCTGCTGCCGTTAAAGGCAACATTGAGCACCGGATGCACAACCATATAGATCATGCCGGAACGTTCGAGAATTTCCGCCATCGTCGAATCGAGCAGAAACGGCATATTGCGGTTGATCAGAGTTACAACTGTCAGCGGACGACCGCGACGGCGCAGAATACTGTCATTATCGACGCTGATGACTGGCTTATCGGCCTGATAGGAACCAAAAGCTTTCAAAGCGAGCTTTGCAGCTTCTTCCATATCACCGGCATCATAGGCGGCAATATCTTCCGCCGGTGCCCATTCAAACAACAGCTTGGCGAACTGAGAAGCTACAGGCTCAGAGATATTCTGATAATCGACAACGAATTTGGTCTGAGCGGTATGGTCTGTATCGGCACTCACTGTAAAACTCCTCATTATACAGACCGCCTCTGCCTAAATTACCTTCGGCCTGCTCTTTCTCTCAAATAACAAGCAAATTGTGACAAAAGAACCGTTTTTTTCGATTTTTTCACCCGCAAACAAGCAAAAGTGAAATTAAATCGTTCTTAAAAATCATAAACCCGCTGCAAAAATAAAAATCAGCGGTGGATAAAATTCTTATAGTTCCACCAGATGGTCTTCCAGCTCGTTTTTGTCGCCGTCCTCTTTAGGAAAATGCTGCGCCAGCAGGTTGCCGGCTTTGGCAATCGACTCAACAAACCCTTCCGCAACACTTCCCTGTGCTGCATGGCGGCTGAGTGTAGCGACAATCGCATTCCATTCCTGCTGATCGACCCGTTCATTAATCCCTGCATCGGCCACCACTTCCGCATAGCGCTCAGCGAGGGAGACGAATAACAGGATACCCGTGCGTTTATTTGTCAGATGCACATTACGGGCGATAAATTGCTGCAAGGCATTCAAATGTGCCCGCCGGTAGCGCACCCGATGCGGAACCAGCACCATGCGCAATGCAGGTATAAAAGCCAAAAGCGCAACCAGACATATGAAGGCCGCCAGAATAGCCAGTGCAAATTTCGGCAGTGACAGATCAAACCAGTAATAATGCGCCACAAAGGCAGCAATCACTGCGGTTACGATCATACCACAACAGGCAATAAAACCTGCCACATAAAAATAATCATCGCTGCGCTGCGCGAGCACTGCATAAATTTCACCGCCTGTTTGCGCTTCCGCATCGCGAATAGCAGAGGCAATACGCTGGCGGTCTTCCTGAGAAATATGATTACGCTGAGAATGTGT
>NZ_ANNO01000099.1:0-1237 GCF_000409565.1 Pseudochrobactrum sp. AO18b | reverse complement strand
TCGTCGGTGAAATTAGCTTTACCCATCGTAAGCTCCTTGCCTCTTTTTTAAGTCACAAGGTGTCTACAAATCTAGGGGCTATTCAACTGTCAGTAGTGATAATGGCAAACTCATCACCACCAATTCTGAATATCTCTTTATAAGAGTGATTAATCGATTTTAGTCGATTACTTATTTCTTTCAGACATTCATCACCTGCGATGTGGCCATATTCATCATTAATCGGCTTGAACCCATCCAAGTCAATTAACAACAGATATCCATGTCCGCTAGCTACTTGATCTCCTTGAATGGCAGATGATAGTTTTAGAAGGAATTGGCTTTTGTTCGCTAAACCAGTCATCTGATCATATTCCGCAAGATACATCATATGATCAAATGACAGTTTTTGATCAGTGATATCTTGTTTCATGCCAAAAATCCGAACAGGTATGTCGTTCTGACACTCAATTGATGCCGTAATACGTATCCAGCGGCTCTTACCGCCAAAAGTTATTATTTCAGCTTCCAATGTAAAACCGCTACGCGCAGCAATTGCATCTGAACGTCGCTTCACAAGCTCCGCACGAGAGGCCTCAGTATAACAAGCTAAGGTATGAGACCTATCAAGTCGAGTTCCTCGCGGCAACTCAAACAGATCATAAGTATAATCAGACCACGTCAACTCCTCAGTAGGTAGCGCGCACTCCCAAATACCTATTTGGGCAACGATAGAGGACTGACCATATATCTTTTTGTAGTGTGAAAATGTTTGAGCTTGCTCTTTTATAAGCTTCTCTTTTTCAGCCAACTCTTGTCTTAAACGCTTGATTTCTTTCTGAAGTTGGCTCGACATAAAAAGTCCTACTGCTTGTTACAGCTGAAATTATAAATAATCATAACTTCTAAATTATTAAACCCCAAGCAACATACTTCAGCATGAATCTATCTAGGTCACGCACTACAAAGGCATGTGAAGTAAGTTAACCGTTATTGTGAATGATCAGGGCGCGGTTATGCGCCTTGATTTTGAGAATGACAGCCGCGTTCATCCGGCCAATACACAAATCTCTGTTACACAGCACGATGATGCGGCTGTGGCCCATGTCGCCGAGCAGATACATCAGTATTTTGCAAGAGAGAGACGTCATTTTGATCTTACACTTGCACCACTTGGCACACCTTTTCTCAAGGCAGCATGGCAGGAGCTTGCAAAAGTGCCTTATGGTACAGTTGTCACCTATGGTGAACTTGCAGA
>NZ_ANNO01000098.1:0-3547 GCF_000409565.1 Pseudochrobactrum sp. AO18b | reverse complement strand
TCGTCGGTGAAATTAGCTTTACCCATCGTAAGCTCCTTGCCTCTTTTTTAAGTCACAAGGTGTCTACAAATCTAGGGGCTATTCAAGCTTTGTATCTGCTTTTCCTGGCGTGGGCAGCCCTGCGACCAAAGAAAATACTTTCGTTAACACCTCATCGAGTTGATGTTGATTGCTATCAAAAGCTTTTTATAGTTGGGTTTTTGACAAATTTATTAAATCCAAAAGTTGCAATGCTTTACTTAGCGCTGCTTCCTCAATTTATTGACCCAGCACAAGGGAGTGTGTTTGTGCAGTCTTTGACACTAGGCTTAGTGCAGATACTGTCGGCAATTACGGTTCAGTCAGTAGTAATAGTAACAGCCGGTTCAATTTCCTTTGTCGTGTTGCGTCACACGAAGTGGATCAAGATACAGCAGTGGGTAATGGGAACTATTTTTGCAGGCCTTGCACTTCGTGTTGCAACACAAAATTAAAACTATCTAATACAGCGTGAGTTACTCTACTCATACCACCCCTGAGGTAAAGCCGGACAGTTCATCCAGCCTGACCATAGCTATGCGCATCTGACCTTTGCAGCCTCTAGCCTTGCATCGGACACGGTTTCAATTTCATTTAGATGGGGTTGTTTTTGAACTGCATGGCAATCTTCCAGCTCATCTATGTTCCTGCCAGAGATGCATAAAGAGTGCTCTGGTGCATTCAATCTCATGCCGATTAGGGAGTGAGATTACACAAAATCTGTAAACTGATTGTAAACTACAGCAGTTCGTTCTGGGGAGGTCGCCACTAAGCTATTGAAAGCTTGGTGGGTGCGACAGGGATCGAACCTGTGACCCGCTGATTAAGAGTCAGCTGCTCTACCGACTGAGCTACGCACCCACTTTTCTGAATAATCATTCAGTAAGTGAGCGGTTCTATAAAGTGGAGCCGAAGGCCTGTCTAGTCATGAAATTATTTTTTTGATAAAAATGTGCAGTTTTCATGTCTTGTGATGTGAGGCAGGCAAGTGACTGATCCGGATTGTGCTTTTACGCCTGACTGGGATGTTTCGGTTCATAAACCGCAAACAGGCGGCTAAATAGCCTTGATACGTGATAAATCATTGCACATATAGTTTGCATTGCAGACATATAGGTATATCACGCTGAATTAAGTTTCAGCCTGCATATCGGATTTTTAATAATCTAACAGCTATACAGACTGCTGAATATTGTTGCTGCTGACTGGTTTTGTCATCAGAGTTTTGTCTTTGTGCCATAATTAGGCGCAAAAAAACTGGCATAGCGTCTGCTATGGTTCTGGTTAATCCGCCTTCCGGGCAGTATTAATCATTTACAGGAATGATGGCGAAGCAGCGCGAAAATTTTCATGCTTTGCATGATCTGAGGGTTCAATGGACGGTTTTATCGGCGATCTCGGGCAGTTTATTTCGGCCAATCAGGCTTGGGCCGGACCGATTGTCGGGTTGATAGCATTCGGTGAGTCTCTGGCTGTGATCGGTATGCTGATTCCGGCAACACCAATCATGCTGGCGATCGGCGGTCTGGTCGGAGCCGGTATTATCGATCCTATTCCCGTCATGATCGGCGCTGTTATCGGTGCCGTTATCGGCGATGTTATTTCCTATTTGCTGGGCTGGTGGCTCGGACGTCGGGTTATTCACCAGTGGCCGCTGAACAAATACCGTTCCCATATTGCGCAGGCACGCCTGCTGTTCCGCAAATATGGTTTTGCCGCTGTGTTTTTTGGCCGTTTCTTCGGCCCTGTGCGTTGTACCGTGCCGCTGGTTGCGGGCATGATGTCCATGGATCAGAAGCGTTTTCAGACCGCTAATATTACCTCCGCGCTGGTTTGGGCGCCGGTTATGATCCTGCCAGGTTGGTTGGCCGGTAAAGGTGCGGGCATTTTTGCACGCCTCGATGGTACTGACTGGGTATGGATGGCTGTTGCTCTTACAGTGCTGGCGACAGTTGTCAGTATTGTTGGTGTCCGCTTTATGCGTGCACGCCCGAAACATGAGCGCAGACGTGGTGCCGCGAAGAATAAAATCTCTGCAACACCGGCTGAATAATAGTTCCTGTCATAAATTTCGGGCAGTGTCTGATATACACAGACACGTAAAATTTTTGCCGTATTGCCAGAGGTTTGGCAAAATAATCACCGGACGAACTTGATTAGATTTGCATTTGTATTCATTATAAATGCAAATTATCAGTCCGACAGACAGCCATTCATCGTGCAATGGTCTGATTTTTAAAAAGCTTTACGCTGAATATGAAATGTTTAACCGCGCAAATTGCGCCTAAAATGGGTCTTTAAAAACTCCGATGCCGGAAGATACTTCTGACGATTCGTCTATTCCGGATTGTTGCCGCTCCGAACTGGTAACAATCCGAAACACAATTTTCCTGCACGCCGCTGGCAGACATAACAGGTCTTTGACATATCAGACCTCTGTTCCACCGGTTGTGCATGTTTCTCGTCCTGTACAATTTCTGCGTGATAAGACTGCCGGTGCTGCAGCTGTCATCGCCCGCCTGTTTTCTGCAAAGGAGACCGGCCCGCGGGATAAAATCCTTCTGTTTTTCTCGGTGATGTATCAAACCTTATTTCAGCTGCCTGAAGCGGCTCTGAAAAAAGGGATCTCTGATCCTGCGCAATCAGCAGGAAATCACACTGCCAATAAGCATGTCCGGTTATCTGATTTCAAAACCGGTAGCGGAACGGAACTGACACGGTTTTTTGTAACCGGATTCAGTGCCGAACCAGTACTTGCGCGTTTGGCTGGCCAAAAACAGGCTTGCAACCGCATCCCGCAACAGAAATTCTAGGAAACGACAACCCATGGAATGGATTGCCGATCCCAATGCCTGGATAGGCTTGGTTACTCTGATTGTTCTTGAGATTGTTCTTGGTATCGACAATCTCGTATTTATTTCTATTCTTGCCGGTAAATTGCCACCGAGCCAGCGTAATAAAGCGCGGCTGCTCGGCCTTGCGCTTGCACTTTTGATGCGCCTTGGTTTGCTGGCCTCGATCTCGTGGATCGTAACGCTTACACAGCCGCTCTTTACCATTTTCTCCTTTGGTTTCTCCGGCCGTGATATCATCATGATCGTCGGTGGTGTGTTCCTGCTTGCCAAAGGTACGATGGAACTCCATGAGCGTCTTGAAGGTGAAAATGCCGTCAAGGAAGGTAATCCGGTTCACGCGGTGTTCTGGCAGGTTATTGCGCAGATCGTTGTTCTTGATGCCGTGTTCTCGCTCGATAGCGTGATTACCGCTGTGGGCATGGTGCAGCATCTGCCGGTGATGATGATTGCTGTTGTCGTTGCTATGGCAGTGATGATGGTTGCTTCCAAGCCGCTGATGACATTCGTCAACAAACATCCGACCGTGGTTATCCTGTGTCTTGGCTTCCTGATGATGATCGGTTTCAGTCTGGTGATTGAAGGTTTCGGTTATCACGTGCCTAAGGGCTATCTCTATGCGGCAATCGGCTTCTCGATCCTGATCGAAGCTGCCAATCAGGTCGGCCGTCACAACC
>NZ_ANNO01000097.1:0-765 GCF_000409565.1 Pseudochrobactrum sp. AO18b | reverse complement strand
CGCACTGCCGGTGCCGTGTTGCGCCTTCTTGGCGGTGGTCGCGGCAGCGACAATGCTCTGTCGGAAACTGTTGACGTGATTGCGGAACATACTGCTGCGGCAGATGTGTTCCGTCCGGAAGAGAAGGAAATGATCCGCGGCGTGCTGGATCTGGCTGATCGTCCGGTGCGCTCCATCATGACGCCGCGTAATGAGGTGGAGTGGCTGGATCTGGATGCGAGTGAAGAAGAGCTTCGCAATGAATTGCGCCAGTTTGCCCATTCACGTGTCATTCTTGCCCGTGGACAGGTCGATGAATTTGTCGGCGTGGCGCTGACAAAAGACTTGCTGCTTTATCTGGCGGATTCCGCACCGATTGACTGGCAGAGTGCCATGAAACAGCCGCTGGTTGTTCATGAACACAGCAATGTGCTGCGGGTTATGGAGCAGTTGCGCGGTTCTCCGGTGCAGATGGCGGTTATCGTCGATGAACATGGTTCTTTCGAAGGTGTTGCAACGCCAACGGATATTCTTGAAGCCATTGCCGGTGAGTTTCCGGATGAAGACGGCGATGCTCCGAGTGTCGAGACCGTTGAAGATGGTATCTGGATTGTCGATGGCTTTACAGATATCCGCCGTCTGAGCGGTATTCTGGATCGTGATCTTGTGGATGAAGATGACCGCTATACGACACTGGCCGGTTTTGTTCTCTGGCATCTCGGACATATTCCGACAGGTGGTGAAAAATTCACTGCCGAAGGTTTTGAGTTCGAGGTTCTGACCATG
>NZ_ANNO01000096.1:0-672 GCF_000409565.1 Pseudochrobactrum sp. AO18b | reverse complement strand
GGGCCGTTTTTATATAAAATGCATTGTCCTATTCTGTGGACACTGTGTCGCAGGAGATAACTTGCAGTTTTTCTGAAACACTTTTAACAGGTGGCTGAAAAGAGGGCGCAGTTATGCCTGTCTGTTTTTCAGCTGAAAAAGGAAATATCCGTGCCAAAGCTTTATACAATCATTTGTGCAACACGTTCTGCGCGCCATGGCGATAAATTTGCCAAATGGTTTAATGATTTTGCAGCCGCAAATTCTGATTTCGATGCAGAGCTGGTTGATCTGGCAGAAGTTAAACTGCCGTTTTTTGATGAATCCACACATCCGCGCGCGCAGAAATATGAGCATGAGCATACCAAAAAATGGAGCAAGCTCATTGATGCCGGTGATGCATTTGTCTTTGTGATTCCGGAGTATAACTATTCCCCGCCGGCTGAATTCTTCAATGCGGTGAACTT
Organism: Pseudochrobactrum sp. AO18b; assembly: GCF_000409565.1. Classification (NCBI taxonomy): domain Bacteria; kingdom Pseudomonadati; phylum Pseudomonadota; class Alphaproteobacteria; order Hyphomicrobiales; family Brucellaceae; genus Pseudochrobactrum; species Pseudochrobactrum sp. AO18b. The sequence goes on along the minus strand of NZ_ANNO01000096.1, from coordinate 226 downwards.
CCTCAATACCGAATGGAATTATAAGCCTGCGGCTATTATGAGCTATGGCGGTGTGTCCGGCGGTTTGCGTTCCGCACAGGTTGCCCGTTCGCATCTGAGCACATTGCGTATGATGCCGCTGCCGGAAGGTATTCCGCTGCCGAATTATCCGCAGTTCCTGAATGAGAACGGCGAATTTGTTGCGACTGAAATGGTTGAAGCCAGTGCAAAGACTGTTCTGGCCGAG
>NZ_ANNO01000095.1:0-9312 GCF_000409565.1 Pseudochrobactrum sp. AO18b | reverse complement strand
GTTTTTTTGTTGTGTGGCAGCGAATTGATAATCTTAAATCACATAAAATTAATGGGATTATTGACAACAGCACTGTATTGGCAGACATTAACGGAATGTTAATTCTGGAGCATTTTCAGTTTATCTTGATCGTAGGAAATGCTCTGTCTCTTTGTTTCTGCGCGTATCTTACCCGAAAACCGTTTCACACTTTTTGGGAAACGCTGGCAATCTGACAATACAGGAGTGTTATTCATGGCTCTATTTCAGTCTCTGAAGGGAATAATGAAGCAGCGCGGTCAGGCGTTTCAAAAATTCTGGCAGGAAATCTCTCAGGACGAGAAGACCATTGAGCGCCGACGCCAAAGCCGCCTTGCACCTAACCAATCCGAAAAGTTCGGCTGCTGGCGTCACCGCGGTATTTGGTAAAACCTTCCGCAAACTGCGATTTTTCAACCATGTTCCGGAAATCAAATTGCGCCATATGAATGTTTGCTAGCAAAATCTTGCTCATTCTTTTTCTGACGTATCATAGATTTCTGATTTTGTTTCTAAAAGTAAATTATCTATTTAAATCAATAATTTAGTATTGATTTCATGTGGCTGCTGCTTAATCTTTGGAGCTATAGATAACTCCAATCATTTGCCTCAGGCAAAGACACAGGCGGCGGGTATTTCATGAAAAAACTTCTGTTAGCGGCCGGGCTTGTGCTCGGTTTGGGAACTTCTTTGACTGCGGCACAGGCTGAGGATCCGAAAGAAATCCTCAATGTCTCTTATGACATTGCCCGCGAGCTGTATGAGCAGGTCAACACAGTCTTTATTCCGGTGTGGAAAGAGCAGACCGGTGAAACACTCACCGTCAATCAGTCTCATGCCGGTTCCTCCAAACAGGCACGTTCTATTCTCGAAGGGCTGGAAGCCGATATCGTGACCTTTAATCAGGTGACGGATGTGCAGGTGCTGCACGACAAAGGCAATCTGATCCCTGCGGATTGGCAGAGCCGTCTGCCGAACAATTCATCCCCTTATTATTCTCTGCCTGCTTTCCTCGTGCGTGCAGGCAATCCGAAGCAGATCAAAAACTGGAATGATCTGGTGCGTGAAGACGTACAGGTGATTTTCCCGAACCCGAAAACCTCCGGCAATGCGCGCTATACCTATTTGGCGGCAACCGCCTATGCGCGTGAAGCATTTAACAAGGATGATGCCAAGGTTCGTGAATTCATCACCAAGCTGTTCAAAAATGTTCCGGTGTTTGATACCGGCGGCCGCGGTGCGACTACCACTTTCACCGAGCGCGGTATTGGCGATGTTCTGGTGACATTTGAAGCCGAAGTGCTGGGTACTCAGAAGCTGCTGGGCAAAGATAAATATGAAGTCGTGGTACCGCCAATCAGCCTGCTGTCCGAGTTTCCGGTGACAATCGTTGATAAGGTTGTCGATAAACGCGGCTCGCGTAAAATCGCTCAGGCCTATCTCGATTTCCTCTATGCATCACAGGGTCAGGAAATTCTCGCAAGCAATTTCAACCGTGTGCATGACGCTGCAACCATTGAAAAGCACAAAGCCAATTTCCCTGAGGTGAAACTGGTCCGTGTGGAAGATGAATTCGGCGGCTGGGCAAATGTGACCAAAGAGCATTTTGCCGAGGGCGGTATTCTCGATCAGCTGTTCACGGGCAAATAACGTGATCTGAAAATGACAACCGGTGCGTCCTCAAAGACGCGCCGGTTTTTCCCGTATCCCATACAGAGCAGACCGGTTATGAAAAGACCAATCTTTAAAGTCAGAAAAACAGTAATGCCGGGCTTTGGTATTACGATGGGCTGTACGCTGCTTTATCTGACGGTGATTGTGGCTCTGCCGCTTTTTGCTCTGATTATGAAAACGGCCAGTCTTGGCTTTGCGGATTTCTGGGCGATTATCAGTTCGCCACGCGCTGTGGCGACATTCAAACTGACCATACTCACCTCTGCCGCCGCTACGGTGTTTAATGCTCTGTTTGGCCTGCTGATGGCGTGGGTGTTGGTGCGCTATGAATTTCCGGGCAAGCGCCTGCTGGATGCTGCCGTTGATCTGCCTTTTGCATTGCCGACCGCCGTTGCCGGTCTGGCGCTGGTAACCGTTTTATCGAGGAATGGCTGGATCGGGCAATATACTGAACCGCTTGGCCTATACCTGGCCTATACGCCTGCGGGTATCATCATTGCGATGGCTTTTACCAGTATTCCTTTTGTTATCCGTACAGTACAGCCGGTTCTTGAAGACTTGAATCATGATGTAGAGGAGGCGGCGGAGACGCTAGGTGCCAATCCGTTGCAGGTTTTTGCTCATGTGATCTGGCCGATGATCCTGCCTGCTTTTCTGGCAGGTAGTGCTTTGTCCTTTGCACGTGGTTTGGGCGAGTTTGGTGCTATTGTTTTCATCTCTGCCAATCTGCCGTTTAAAACAGAAGTGACTTCGCTGCTCGTTTTTGTACGGCTGGATGAATATGAATATCCGGCAGCGGCGGCTCTGGCGATGGTGATGTTGCTAATGGCTTTTGCCATGCTGCTGATAACCAATCTGATGCAGGCACGGCAGCTGCGCTATGCGGAGCGAAACTGATATGGCGATTTTAGCTTTTCCTGCTTTAGCTTCTGAAAAAACTTCACCGCAGTTCCGACGCAGGATTTGGGGGCGGCGCTTTTTAATCGGGCTGGCCGTTGTTCTGTCGCTGATTGTGCTCGGCATTCCTATGGCGGTGATTTTCTCTGCCGCCTTTGGCAGCGGTATGGGGCGCTTCTGGGCAGAAATTACCAAGCCGGATACGATGCATGCGGTGTGGCTGACTGTGCTGACGGCGATTGTGGTTGTGCCAATCAATATGGCTTTCGGTGTTTGTGTGGCATGGCTGGTCACACGTTTCCGCTTTCCGGGGCGGCGTTTGCTGATCAGCTTTATCGAAATACCGTTTTCCGTATCGCCGATCATTGCCGGTACAGCCTATCTGTTTCTCTATGGTGCGCAGGGGATGCTGGGACCTTTGCTGGAGAGCTATGATCTCAAGATCATGTTCACCGTTCCGGCGATCTTTTTGGTCAGTCTGTTTGTCACCAGTCCTTTTGTTGCCCGCGAGCTGATCCCGCTGATGGAAATGCAGGGTGGCGAGGATGAAGAGGCGGCATTGTCGCTCGGTGCCAGTGGTCTGCAAACCTTCTTCTATGTGACGCTGCCGAATATCAAATGGGCGCTGCTCTATGGTGCCGTGCTATGTAATGCGCGGGTGATGGGCGAATATGGTGCAACATCGATTGTCTCCGGCGCCATTCGCGGTAAAACCAATACGCTGCCGTTGCAGGTTGATCTGCTGTTTCAGGATCAAAACACAGTTGGCGCATTTGCTGCGGCTTCAACTTTGGCAGTGCTGGCACTGCTGACGCTGGTGCTGAAAGTCTGGCTGGAACGCAAACAAGTTGATTAAAATGATGAGGCCGCCTCTGAAATTGATTCAAAGGCGGCTTTTATCTTTTTGTAATTGTTAGTTTTATTGCGGCTGTGCTGCTGCTTTGCGTTGGGTCAGGATCATCACCAGTGCAATCAATATTGTACCGACAATGAAGACAAATGCAGCGGCGGCAATAGCCGGACTGATATTCTCGCGGATGGTAGAGAACATCTGCCGTGCCAGTGTGCGCTGGTTCGGACCTGCTACGAACAGGGTCAGCACGACTTCATCCAGCGAGGTTGCGAAAGCAAACACAGCACCGGAAATAATGCCGGGTTTTGCCAGCGGCAGTGTCACTTTTTGCAGGATGACATAGGGTGGTGCGCCAAGGCTTGCAGCCGCTTGTTCCACCCTTCGGTCAACACTTTGCAGCACGGCCAGCACGTTGATGACCACAAATGGCACTGCCACAACTGTGTGGGCAATGATCACGCCGGTATAGGAATTGAGCAGGTCATATTGCGCAAACATCAGCTGCATGCCCACGCCGAGCACCACAGCAGGCACGACCATCGGCAGCAGAAACACTGTTTTGATCGAATTGAACACGAAGGAATACTGATGGCCGCGCAGCCCCAGCGCTCCGACGGTGCCCAGCACTGTTGCCAGTGCCGTGGTGCCGACAGAGATAATCAGGCTGTTGATGATTGAGCGTCGCCATGCATCGGCCTGCACCAGTTCCTGAAACCAGCGTGTGGAATAGCCTTCCATCGGATAGCCGAGCAAAGCGCCGCTGGTGAAAGCCAGCGGCAGAATTGCCACCAGCGGTGCCAGCAGGAAAAACACCACCGCAGCGCCAAACAGAAGTTTGAGGAGTTTGAAGCCGTTCATGAACGTACCTCCTTCTCGGTTGAGAGGCGCATATAGATTGTGTAAAGCAGGATGGTTGCAATCAGCAGAACCATGCCGAGCGCACCGGCCATGCCCCAGTTTGCAGCGCCCATTGCGTAGAACGCGATGACCGAGCTGATGAGCTGATCTTTTGCGCCGCCGATGAGAGCAGGGGTGATGTAATAGCCAAGCGCTGTCATGAAGACGAGCAGCGAGCCGGAGACCACGCCGCGCATAATCAATGGTAACAGCACATGAAAGAAAGAACGCAGCGGATGTGCGCCGAGTGAAGCGGCGGCTGGCATCAGATTTTTCGGAATGCCGATCAGCACACTGAACACCGGCAGCACCATGAAGGGCAGCAGCACATGGGTCATGGCAATAATCACACCGGTGCGATTGAAGATCAGCGCCAGTGGTTCACTGGTGATGCCGATCGCAATCAGCGCATTATTAATCAGCCCCTGATCCTGCAACAGGATAAACCATGCGGCAGTACGCACCAGCAGCGATGTCCAGAGCGGAAGCAGCACTGCACCAAGTAGCAACTGGCGTTTCCAGCCTTCAACGGAGGCGGCAACCATAGCGAACGGAATACCAATCAAAATACAAGCAATGGTGACGCTGAGGGCGGTGATGAAGGTACGCACCATAATGGTGACATTGGCAGAGGCATCGGATGGCAGAGAGCGGATTTCACCGGAGATGTCGCGTTCCATATCCACGGCTGCCAGCAGATTGCGGTCTGTCAGCGTGGTTGAGGCCGCTGAAGCAATGGCCTGCCAGTATTGCTGTTCGCCCCATTTCTTGTCGATGGCGACGAGATCAATCTGCGCATAATCAACCGGCTCTTCAAGCTTGGTCAGCTGATTACGGGTTTTGCTCATCAATGTGCGGAAGCCGGGTTGCGCACTGTTGAGGCGGCGCACCAGATCACCAAAGAGCTGGGCATCATCATTGTTGCGGATATCTTCCGCCAATGAGGCTTTCATTTCCGGTGTCGGCGGTGCTTCCGGATTCCAGTCGCTGACAGCCTGAGCGGTGAGCGGCAGAGCTTTGGCCGCAACCGGATCAGACACTGCCTCTTTCATCATCGTCACCAACGGAATGATGAAAAAGACCAGCAGGAACAAAGCCAGCGGTGCCACCAGTGCGAAAGATTTCAGCCGTTGTCGTTGCAGTTCATTCATGCCGCCACCTGAGAATTACGGGCAGGAACTGCAATCGGCCAGCAATCAGCCGGCAGGAAAGATAAGGTGACCGGATCGCCGGCTTTCAAATTATGGAAGCTGCGGTCGGCCTTGGTGACAAGACTCTGGCCTGCAAAGTCCAGTGCCACGCGCAGATGGTCGCCATGATAGACAATATCGCTGACGGTTGCTGTCAGATGATTGGCGGCACTTTCCTCTGTATTCAGCCGCACGCGCTCAGGCCGCAGCGACAGGCGGATATCCTGACCGGCATGGAACGGTGCTTCGGCGTCTACTCGGATATCCTGACCATTGTTCAGACGGATCTGGGTTTCGCCATTGTGGATGCCGGAGACTTTACCGTCGATCAGATTGGTTTCACCGATAAATTCCGCAACAAATTGCGTGGCCGGATGGTCGTAAATCTGGGATGGCGTGCCGATCTGCTCAATCTTACCGCGATTGAATACGGCAATGCGGTCGCTCATAGTCAGCGCTTCGGACTGGTCATGGGTCACGAAAACAATGGTCAGGCCGAGACGATGATGTAATTCGCGGATATCGAGCTGCATACGTTCACGCAACTGCTTGTCGAGAGCGCCGAGCGGCTCGTCCATCAGCACCACTTCCGGTTCAAAAACCAGAGCACGTGCCAGTGCCACACGCTGCTGCTGGCCGCCGGAAAGCTGCGAAGGCTTGCGCTCCAGCATGGTGCCAAGCTGCACCATATCCAATGCACGCTTCACACGATCCTGCATTTCAGACTTGGATAGCCCGCGCATTTTCAGCGGGAAAGCCACGTTTTCGGCAATGGTCATATGGGGAAACAATGCGTAGTTCTGAAACACCACGCCCATATTGCGCTTATGCGGCGGGAGCTGATCGATACGTTTACCGTCAACACTGACAGTGCCGCCGGTAGGGCGCTCAAAACCGGCCAGCAGCATCAGCAAGGTTGTTTTGCCGGAACCGGAAGGCCCGAGCATACTGACAAACTCACCTTTGCCGATGGTTAAATCCAGATTATCTACAACTGTCAGGGAGCCGAATGCTTTGCTCACCTTGTCAAAATGAATGAAGGGATTATTCACGCGTAAAACCTCGAATGGAGCGAAACACCGTCAGACCGTTTTCGGGAGTCAAACAGGACAGTGTTTGCTGTTGTCTGCTGCGGGGCGGCAACAGGAAATGCGCTTTTGAATCGAATGACTGCCGTGCAGTCGGGGAAAAGATGACTGCTTAGCAGTCAGGAAAATTAAGCTGCGAAGTGCAGCCGTTCCGGAGAATTTGCATCCTTACGGGGGAAGGTATGCAAATTCCGGAACAACTGCATAACCGGTCATATGATTGCCGGTCTTTGACTTCAGCTTACTGGGCAAGCCATGCATTGAAACGCTGGTTCAGGCTTTCAGAATTATCTGTCCAGAATTCCACGCCAATGGCTGCTGCATCGGTCATATTGGCCGGTGTGGTCGGCAGATCTTTGCGGTATTTTTCGTCAACGAATTTATCGGCTTCGATATTCGGCAGACCATAGGTGATATATTCAGGCAGTTTGGCCTGATTGTCGGCCTTGCTGGCGAAAGCGATGAAATCCATCGACTCTTTCGGGAAAGGCGTGCCTTTCATGATTGCCCAGCTATCAACAGCATAGATGCTGCCCGGCCAGACAAAACCGAAATTCTTATTCTCGGTGCGGTTGAGTGCATTGATACGGCCATTATAGACCGAGGCCATTACCACTTCACCGGAAGAGAGCAGCTGTACCGGTTGTGCACCGGCTTCCCACCACACAATATGCGGTTTGATTTCATCGAGTTTTTTGAATGCGCGATCCACACCTTCCGGCGATGCCAGCACATCATAAACATCTTTCGGTGCAACACCGTCGGCAATCAGCGCAAATTCAAGAGAATATTTGGCGCTTTTGCGCAAAGAGCGTTTGCCCGGGAATTTTTTCACGTCCCAGAAATCAGCCCATGATTGCGGGGCATCTTTCATCGTGTCGCCGTTATACGCGATGCCGGTAGACCAGACGATCGCGCCGACGCCGCAATCATGAACCGCTGCCGGAATGAATTTGTCTTTGCCGCCGAGCTGTTCCCAATTGATATTTTCATAAATACCGTCGGCACAGCCAAGCTCAAGCTCTTCAGCTTCAACCTGCACAACGTCCCAGTTGGTTTCGCCGGCTTTGACCTTGGCTTGCAGAACGCCGTAGCCGCCATCCCAGCTCTCATCGAGAACCGGTTTGCCCAGCTCTTTGGCAAAAGGTTTGAAATAAATTTCGCGCTGTCCGTCCTGATAGCTGCCGCCCCAGGAGACAACTGTAAGGTCGCGTGCCTGAGCAGAACCGGCTGCGAGAGCCAGACCGCCGAGCATGGTGCAGGCCGTGAATGCAATATGCGTAAGCTTCATTGATTATTCCCCACAGTTTATTGTTATGAAATTTGTTGCAACAAGTTTTCCATAGGAAGTGCAGGGGGGCAATAGCTGATTGTGCAGTTGCCATACAATTAATGTCGCATAGTGCAGGCGCTAATTTAGCATTGTGACAATGTTGAATGAGAGCCTTTGCGGCAGCTCCTGCGCAAAGAGCATGAAGCATTTCTGCTGCCTCGATGCAGGGAAATGGTCTTGAAATCATAAAACCACAGTAAGAATGATGTGTGTTTTCCTTGGCTTGAAAAGGCTGGCTTCCGTTTACGTTATACAGATATATTACAGTCCGGAAATGGCAGGGTTGATGCGTTTTAGGAATGATTTTGTGTTTAAAATGTATGGGCTGCTGATTTTACTGAGGCTTCCGCGCACCGGAATAAATTAAAAAAATAGTTTTTATCTTTGGGGAGTTGCACTTCCCTGAGAGGATTTTAATGTGGTTCTGCGTTGCTGACGCTGCCACCTTGCCGGAGATTGCTGATAAACTCAGCCGGTTACGGACAAATGCAGCTGGTCGCCACGGGCCGGATTTTGCTTGCAGCAGACTGCCGGATTTCAAATTTGATTCGCATATGGAGAAGTGACATGGGCCAGATTGGTCGTAGCTGGACATTTTATAAAGGCAAATGGCATGAAGGCGATGTGCGCATTCTCGGCGCGTCATCACAGGCAACATGGCTTGGTTCGCTGGTTTTTGACGGTGCACGCGGTTTTGAAGGTGTGATCCCTGATCTGGATCGTCATTGCGCACGCGTTAACCGCTCCGCAGAGGCACTCGGCCTGAAACCGACGAATACGCCTGAAGAAATCATGGAACTGAGCCGTCAGGGCATGACAAAATTCGGCGAGAATGCTGCGGTCTATATCCGTCCGATGTATTGGGCGGAAGAGGGCGAAGCCAATGTGGTTCTGCCTGCTGCCGAAAGCACGGATTTTGCGCTGTGTCTGGAAGAAATTCCGATGGGGGAGCCAACCGGTTTCACCATTACCACTACACGTTTCCGTCGTCCGACAATTGAGACCATGCCGCTGGATGCCAAGGCTGCCTGCCTCTATCCGAATAATGCCCGTATGATCCGTGAAGCCCGTGCCAAAGGCTTCGGCAATGCGCTGGTTTGCGATATGCTGGGTAATGTGGCCGAACTGGCATCTTCCAATGTGTTCATGGTGCGCGATGGTGAAGTGTTTACACCTGCGCCAAACGGCACATTCCTCAACGGTATTACCCGCCAGCGCGTGATCGGTCTGCTGCGTGATAATGGTGTGTCTGTAACGGAAACCACGCTGAAGGTTGAAGATTTCCGTGAAGCCGATGAAATTTTCTCAACCGGTAATCATTCCAAGGTCGTGCCGGTGATCGGCTTTGACGACAGGCAACTG
>NZ_ANNO01000094.1:0-14305 GCF_000409565.1 Pseudochrobactrum sp. AO18b | reverse complement strand
GGGGGGTTTTTTTGTTTTCAAGACTTGATATCAAGTTTGCGCTTTTTGGAGAACTCACTCTTCTCAAAAATCAGCACGACAATCAGAGAGATACCGAACGGTATCAGCAGATAGAGCAGGCGGAATACAATCAGCGCCGCCAGCACATCGGCCGGATTGAGATTTGGCAGGCCGGTGATGAACAGGAATTCGAGAACGCCGAGACCGCCCGGTGCATTGGAAATCAGAGCTGCCGAGAATGAGATCAGGAAAATACCCAGCACAATTAGGAAGCCCGGATGGTTCACTTCAGGCAGAGCGAAATAGATGATGCCAGCGGCGCCGATCAGTTCCAGCGGGCCGATCAGCAACTGCCATGACACAACGGACAGGCGCGGATAGGATAGCTGGAATTTTGAGCCGATGCGCAAAGGCCGCAATTGCATGAAGCTGCCAAATACATAAAGCGCAACCAATACGAGAATGACGACACCAGCAGCTATTGCGAGGCTTTCAGGAATATCATTGTTAAAGCGCTGAAGCAGCTCCGGCTCAACGAGCAGAACAATAGCACTGAGGATCAGCGTGCCGAGCGCAAAGGTGAAAGAGCAGAAACCGACCAGAACGGCCACTTCTGCACCGGAAAGGCCTTTGGAAGAATAGGCACGGTAGCGGACAACCGCACCGGAAATAACCGAAGCACCGATATTATGGGACAGGGCATAAGCGGTGAAAGAGCACAGGCTGATAAACAGCCATGAGATTTTTTTGTGCAGATGCTTGAGCGCGATGCGGTCGTAACCGGCCAGCGCCATATAGGAAAGCAATGCACAGGAAGCACTCAGCAGCCATTGTTTCAGGGTAATCGCCGCGAGACTGTCAATTACATCCTCAAGAGAAATGCTGCGCAGTTCATTATACAGAAGCCATACGGATACAATAACCGCGCCGATGCCGATTGTCGGCCAGATGTAATCTTTCCATTTCATCTATCAGATGACACCCTTTTGTTGTTGGTGTGGTCACACAAGTCATCACCGGAATTCCGTCTTTTAAGGGCGGATGTCTGCTGATTGATTCCACATCACTCATTTGTAACAGGTATTCACATGTTGTCAGTTTTTATACTTCGTCACTTTTAACGATTTTTATGTCTTAATCATTAATTTATGGAACTTAAGGGTTCTTCAGGTGAAGTTTCTGTCAAGTTTTTTACATAATCTGTCTTTGTTTCGGAAATTTTTCCGAGAATGCCGCGGGCAATTTCTTCTTCTGCCAGAATAATCGTACCAATCCCGAGATCACGCAGATAATCAGCCTCAACGACCGATTCAGCACGGGCAATAATATGCAGGGACGGATTGATCTGACCGGCCTGCGCAATAACACGCGCTGTCTCAAATGCATAAGGCAGAGCGAGGATCAGGCATTGAGCATTTGCAAGACCGGCTCTGGCCAGTGCATCGGCATCGGCGGCATTGCCGAGAATAACTTCGACACCTGTTTCACGTAATTCTGTGGCTGGTTTCTCGGCATTCTCAATCACGACGAGCGGGCGCTTTTCTTCAATCAGTCTGGCTGCAACACGCGAGCCCACCTCACCATAACCGGCAATGATCGTGTGGCCGGTCTGTGTGGTTGCATAGGTGCTGAATGCATCTGCCGCGCTGTTTTCGTCATCAGCGTCGAGATCTGTGACATCTGCGGATTGTTTCGCTCCAGGCTTTCTTTCAATAAACGGACGCAGTTTTTCAAAGCCGATAAAGACCAGCGGATTACAGAGAATGGAAAGAATAGCACCGGCCAGCACCAGATCGCGTGCTTCCGGCGGCATGATTTTCAGCGATACGCCAAGACCGGCCAGAATGAATGAGAATTCACCGATTTGCGCAAGGCTGGCGGAGATGGTCAGCGCGGTGCCTGTCGGATGTTTGAACGCGCGCACAATAAAAAAAGCGGCAGCGGATTTTCCGATCATGATAATCAGCAATGTCGCCAGCAGGGACAGAGGATTATTAATCAGCACCATCGGATCGAACAACATGCCGACCGAGACAAAAAACAGCACCGCAAATGCATCACGCAGCGGCAGGGATTCCTCGGCCGCCTGATGGCTGAGTTCTGATTCACTCATCACCATACCGGCAAAAAATGCACCCAGTGCCAGTGAAACGCCAAACAGGTTGGCAGCGCCAAAGGCCACGCCAAGCGCAATGGCCAGCACGCCGAGGCGGAAGAGTTCACGCGAGCCGCTGGCGGAAATCACCTCAAGCACCCATGGCACAACTCTTTTGCCGACTATCAGCATTAGTGCAATGAAGACCGCGATTTTGATCAGTGTCAGTACAATGATGCCGGTAATGCCAAGCCCCAGATACGAAGCAATAGGGTCTGACGGAACCGTACCGGAATTGCCATGTAACAAACCGGCAATGGCTGGCATCAATACAAGCGTCAGCACCATGACCAGATCTTCAACAATCAGCCAGCCGACGGCAATGCGGCCACGATCGGTTTCCATCAGGCGACGCTCCTGCATAGCGCGCAGCAGCACAACGGTCGATGCAGTGGAGAGTGCCAGACCAAAAACCACAGAGCCTGTGAGATCCCAGCCGATAATCAGGCCGAGGCCGGTGCCAAGAGCGGTTGCGGCAAAAATCTGCGCCAGCGCTCCCGGAACAGCGATGGCTTTGACTGACAGCAGTTCCTTGACGGAAAAATGTAGGCCGACACCAAACATCAACAGGATGACGCCGATTTCAGCAAGCTGCAGTGTCAGTTCCTGATCGGCAACAAAACCCGGGGTGTAAGGGCCGCAGAGAACACCGGCAAGGAGATAGCCGACCAGCGGAGAAATGCGAAGGCGATTGGCAATAGCCCCGAACAGAAAGGCCAGACACAGACCAACAACAATCGTAGCGATCAGGGGAGTGTCGTGAGGCATAGCGGCTTGTCCTTATAAAACCAAAGTTCATTGAGTGAAACTCAGTGGACTTTGGTTAAGCCCGAGTGGCGATTGAACTTTCCAAGGCGTGATGCGCAGCATCTCATCGCCTTGCGATAAGCGTCTTTTGCCGTTTGTCTCAACTGCAATATCGGCGGAATTATGCAGGTTCAGAAAAAGGGCAAAGCAGAGAAGGGGATATCGCGCGGCTTTAGAGCGCCGTGCGTCCAATTGGACGCACAAAGGACGCTCTAATATTTGAATGGAGCATCGGAATAATCCGAAAACCGAATACACTTTTCGGTCCGATGCTCTATGCCGCGCGATAAAATCGTGTCTTTGTTACTTGGCAGTCACTGTGTCGTCTGTCTCGCCGAGGCCGCGCTTATGGGTGCGCTCCCACCAGGTACCGAGCAGCATCAGGATCGGTGCTGCAATGAAGATCGACGATGTGGTTGCAATGAATACACCGAACAGCATCGGGATCGCGAAGTTCTCAACCGCGCTGCCGCCCCAGATTGCCATTGGAAGAACAGCAAGGAAGGTACAAAGCGAGGTGTAGATACAACGGGCGAAAACCTGATTGATACTCAGATCAATGATTTCACGCAGCGGTTTGGCCTTATACATACGCATATTTTCACGCATACGGTCATAGACCACCACCTTATCATTGACCGAGTAACCGACCAGTGTCAGCACGGCCGCAATCGCGGTGAGGTTGAAGTCGAGCTGGGTGATGACGAAGAAACCGACCAGCTTGGTGGTATCCAATACCAGCGTGGCAATCGCGCCGACCGCGAAATACCATTCAAACCGCCACCAGAGATAGATCAGCATCGCACCGGCAGCCAGTACCAGAGCGATAAAGCCGGAACGTGCAAGCTCGCCGCTGACCTTTGGTCCTACGACTTCTGTACGCTCGATCTTCACATCCTTGTCGATTGACTGAACAGCTTCGCGAACCTTGTTAACCGCAACGGTCTGTGCTTCTTCGCCGCCATCCTGACGCTGAACGCGGATCAGAACATTTTCAGGGCTGCCGGCATTCTGCAATGCGACTTCACCCAGACCAAGTCCGCCGAGCGAGGAACGCAATTGTCCCAGATCAGCCGGTTGGGATGTGGTGATTTCAACCTGAATACCGCCGGTAAAGTCGAGACCGTAATTCAGACCAGGTTTGAAGAACAGGAACAGCGAGGCAACCGACAGAACCACAGATACCAGAATCCCGAAATAACGGGCTTTCATGAACTGGTAATTGGTGTTTTCCGGTGCAACGCGAACCCAAGGTTCAATCTGCAGAACCTTCAGCTTACGGCGGCGGACAGACCATGCCATGATGATGCGAACGACCGAAACAGCCGTGAACATGGAAATGGCAATACCGAGCATCATGGTGATAGCGAAGCCGCGAACAGGGCCGGTACCGAACATGAACAGCAGAACGGTTGCAATCACCGAGGTGACGTTGGCGTCAACAATGGTTGAATAGGCGGAGTTGAAGCCTTTATCGAGCGCAGCCATAGCGCCCATGCCTTTTTTGGTTTCTTCACGAATACGCTCGTTAATAAGAATATTCGCATCCACAGCAATACCAATACTGAGGATAACACCGGCAATACCGGGCAGGGTCAGCGTTGCCCCGATCAGGGTCAGTGCCGCAAAGGTCAGAACAATATTCAGAAGCAGCGCGAAGTTCGCGATCATACCCCAGAAACCGTAGAGCATGACGATGAATGCGGCGACCAGAATAAAGCCGAGAATACCGGTATAGACACCCATTTTAATGGCATCGCCGCCGAGATCCGGACCAACGGTACGTTCTTCAATAACTGTCAGCGGCGCAGGCAATGCACCGGCACGCAGCAGGGCGGACAGAACCACGGTATCTTCAACAGTGAACTGACCGCTGATCTGGCCGGAACCGCCGGTGATCGGCTCACGGATTGTCGGCGCAGACAGAACCTTGTCATCAAGAACGATAGCGAAAGGACGGTTCACGTTCTTTGTGGTGATTTCAGCAAACTGACGGGCACCCTGACTGTCAAAGCGGAACGAAACAATCGGCTCGTTTGAGCGCTGGTCAAAACCGGCGCGGGCATCGGTCAGGCGTTCACCGCTGAGTGCGACCTGATCTTCGATCGGATATTTAATGTCCGGATTTTTGGAATCTTCCATAATCGTGACGCCCGGAGGCGGCGGGCTGTTCGGATCTGCATCCGCAACCATATGGAAGGCCATTTTAGCCGTTGAGCCCAGCAGCTGACGCAGCTGTGTCGGATCCTGCAGGCCCGGCAACTGAACCACGATACGGTCACTGCCAACGCGCTGAATGGACGGTTCGGAAACACCGACCTGATCCACACGCTGACGGATGATCTCAAGGCTCTGGGTAAGGGCGCTGTCGAGACGGTAGTTGAAACCGGCTTCAGTCAGCGACAGACGGATCTGTTCGCCTGGCGTTGTCACATCAATATCATTGATCGGTGTGCCGAAACCGCTGGTCGATACAGGATTAATCAGGGTTTTCAGTGCTGTTACCGCACGGTCACGCTGCGCAGTATCGGCAATATTGACCAGAACCGCATCGCCGGCCACACGAATGGACTGTGGCTGAATACGTTCTGAGCGCAGCTTGCTGCGTGCATCATCCAGCAATGTACGCAGACGGTCTTTTTTCAGACCGGCAGCATCCACTTCAAGGACGAGATAGGAACCGCCGCGAAGATCAAGCCCGAGTGTGACCTGATTTTTCGGGAACCAGCCGGGCATATTTTCCAGCTGTTGCTTGGTAAAGACGTTCGGCAGGGCAATGAATATGCCCGCCAGAATGATGAGACTGTAAAGATATACAGCCCATTTGGGTGTACGCATGAGAGTAATCCGGTCCGATTGTTTGCGGCAGGAATGGCTATATTCAGACAGACCGTGCCGTAATGCAGATGGAAATCATAAGACCTGTCAGACAAATAAAGTCCAATAGGGCTTATTTTAAAAGAACTGCCGGAAAGCAGAATTTAAATTTGGAAGAAAGCAGGCGGTGCGCGGGCGCGGATAGCGCTCCGGCGGGCATCTGTCTGCGGGTTATGCTGAATGCGCAGAACGGATGCGGAAATGAAAGCTGCCAGAAGGGCAAATAATGCCGGCAGAATGAAAGTGCCGTCAGCACTGAAAGGCAGAGCCTTGCTGCTGAAATAAAGCGCAGGGGTAAGAATTGCCCGAACCGGCGCTGTTAGCGTGCTGTTCGGTGCGCGCCCTGACGGATCAGTGGTCTGAACGCTTTGGCGATCCTGCACCAGTGCTGCGGTCTGATAGCTGATTGAGTTTTGATCACCGGCAGTAATTAATGCCGATTGCAGAGCCAGCAGTCCGGACAGAAACCACAGCAGGCCGAAAGAATAAAGCACAGTGCGAAGAGACAGCCTGTGCTGTTCCTGTCGTGCTTTCCCCGTTATCGCGCTGCAAAGTCTGGATCTGAAAATTGTTCCGGCTCGCTTTTGTCCTGATTTGCGAAAATCATGTCTGACTTGCGTAAATTTGCAGAAGGTCTCCGGCTTATGCAAAAATACTGTTTCATCTCATTAACCATTCAGCATCTTAATCACAAGGAAAATAGCTGACATGACACGGCTTTGTTGCATTTTGCTGACAAAAAACAGTTATGTCTGCTGACGACCTGCACGAGAAGATAAACAATTTCTCTGTGACATGAAGCTGTGGCCTTAATCTTATTTGCGCCTATATTGTGCATAAGAAAGCAGCGTTTGCGCCCATTTATTTCTATGCTGTTATTTGTGGATTGACGGCTCTGAAAAAGCCCCGGAAAAGTCAATAATATGAATCGGACGCAGCAATTTATTGAGAGACAGATTTTGAAACTCCTATCAGCAATCTCCTTAAGGTTTTTATTGTGCTTTGTATTGCTGATGTCAGGCATTGCTGCAGGGAGCGTGACCGGAAACGGCTGGGATACGGCTCAGGCGCAATCCGTGTCGCAAAATCTGGCAGCGCAACAAAAGACGATTGTCGAGGACTTGCGCGTCCAGATTGATGAAATCGGCAAAACTCTCGATAAATCCAAAAGCAATGATGAAACGCTGGCCAATATTAAGGTCAAGCTTGAGGGAATTTCCAAAAAGCTTCTCGATGCCGGTCTCGCATTTCGCCCGCGTCTGAGCGAAATCAATTCACGCCTTGACCAGATGGGACCTCCGCCTGCGGAAGGTAAGCCTGCTGAATCCGAAATTGTTGCGACTGAGCGGGAGCGGCTGACAGCAGAAAAGGCCGAGATCAATACGGTTCTCGGCTTTACCGAAGATGCATCGGTACAGGCCAATCAGCTGATTGAGAAAATCGGCTCCATGCGCCGTGACCTGTTTACGCAGACCCTGTCTCAGCGCGTTGATATTAACACGGCGCTGGTGACCGAGGTTATCAATGCGGCCGGTTATGAAACCAAGACATTTTATTATCTGCTGAAATCATGGTGGGATTTCACGCTCTATCCGCGCCTGTGGACATTGCTTGGTGTTTTGGCGATTTCCGTTATTCCGGCATTGCTTATTCACTTAAGTGCAAGGCGCTGGCTCGCCGATCTTTATGAGCGCGATCCGCTGGAGGACAGACCGAGCTATCTCAGCCGTTTGTCCGTTGCCTTCTGGTCAACAGTCATTCCGTCCGTGGCGATTGTCGTGTTTCTGGGGCTGGTCTATGTGTTGTTCCAGCGTTTTGATCTGCTGCGGCCTGATGTGGCGCAGTTGCTGGCGGCCTTATTTTCTCTTTTCTGTGTGGTGCTGTTTATTTACCGGCTGGCACGGGGCGTGCTTAGTCCCGATATGCCGAACTGGCGTCTGTTGCCGATTGCACCGAAGCCCGCGCAAATCCTGATCTGGTTGCTGACAGCCGCTGCGATTACGCAGAGTATTGAATATTTTCTGGAAATTCTGAATGGCGTGATGTCCTCGCCCTTGTCGCTGACCGTGGCGAAAAGTGTGATCGGCACAGCAATGGTCGGTGCTCTGCTGCTGACGATTGCCTTCCTGAAACCGATTCAAAATCCGAGAACCGGTGAATTGCGCGAATGGCCGAAACTCACCAAGATCATTCTGATCGTGCTGGGACTTGTGCCGATTTGTGCCGCGATTTTTGGTTATATCGGCCTTGCCCGTTTTGTGGCGCAGCAGATTGTGGTGACAGGTGCGTTTATCGTCACCATGTATCTCGGCTTTCTGACAGCCCGCGCCATTACCCATGAGAAAGCTTTTGCCAATACCAGTCTCGGACGGAAACTGCGGGACAAGTTTAATGCCAATGAAGCAACGCTGGATCAGCTGGGGCTGTTGGCGGGTATTGTCATTAATCTTATCGTTCTGCTGATTGGTGTGCCGCTGGTTCTGATGCAGTTCGGCTTCCAGTGGTCGGAAATGAGCACGAGTTTCGTGCGGATTATGACCGGTTTCCAGATCGGTAATTTCTCGATTTCGCTGCTGAGCATTCTGACCGGTATTGTGCTGTTCATTATGGGCTACTTCCTGACGCGGTTGTTCCAGAACTGGCTGGACGGCAGTGTCATGGCACGCGGACGTATTGATCCGGGTGTGCGCAATTCCATCAAAACCGTGGTTGGCTATGTCGGTCTGGCTTTGTCGGGGCTGCTTGGTATTTCTGCTGCCGGTATCAATCTCTCCAGCCTTGCACTGGTCGCCGGTGGTCTTTCGCTTGGTATCGGTTTCGGCTTGCAGAATATTGTCTCGAACTTTGTTTCGGGTCTGATCCTGCTGGCTGAGCGCCCGCTGAAGGTCGGAGACTGGGTACAGACTGGCACTGTCAGCGGTTTTGTGAAAAAGATCAGCGTGCGTGCAACGGAAGTGGAAACCTTCCAGCGCGAGACGATTATCGTGCCGAACTCGACGCTGATTAATGACAATGTCGGCAACTGGACACATCGTAACAAACTTGGTCGTTCCGACATGCAGCTTCTGATCGGTTATCGTACTGATGTGCGCCGGATTCAGGCAATGCTGTTTGAAATTGCCAAGGAAACGCCGCTGGTTCTGAAAAATCCGGAACCGATGGTGTTTCTGATTAATATGACCGAACTGGTCAGCAGCAATATGATGATGCGCTTCGAGATCCGTATTTTTCTGGCCGATATTACCAGCGCTCTCGGTGTGCGTAATGAATTGCAATTCACGATTGTTGAGCGGTTCGCAGCAGAAGGGATCAGTGTGATGCCTTTGCCGTCTCCGATTCCTTTGCCTGAGCCGCATGTAAATTCAGAAGAGGTCGCTTAGAGCTGATCATGAAGGAAATGCCAGAAAGTTGTTCGATTCTTGTCTGGATTAAGCTTTAATTAACTTCTCATTCAGTTGCGGTTCATCGGCAATGATTATAAATAAGGCCATGAAATGATGCGGTGCAGACTAAAATGTGACTGACACAGAGATTGAAACCGCAGTGAAGTTCAGAGTTTGAGGAGTGCTATGGTGAATATGAAAAAAACCGGATTTGGCAGCCTTGTTATGATTGCAGGCATTCTGGCCGGATCAGCATCTGCTTTGGCAGCATCCGTCCTGAACAGCGACAGCACAGCACAGACGCTTGTGGTGACGGAAGGTTCTTCCAAGCAGCAGGTGACAGTGCAGCCCGGTGAAACAGTATCAATCTGCCCGAGTGGCTGTTTTGTGACCTTTCCGAACGGCGACCGCGAGGCGCTGACGGGCAATGAGGCCATCACAATTCTCAATGGCGGCGGTACGCATAAATAACCGCTTCAAAGCGACTGATTTTTTTAAAGCCGCAATGGTCACAACCGTTGCGGCTTTTTCTTATGCTTAAAGCAGCAATCCTTGTTTTAACATTGCCTGTACGGGTGAATTTACACTGCGGAGAGGCCGCGTCGCGGCGCTTTTCGGCCGTGTCGCAAACAGACCTTACAAGTCACTGAACTGACAGCATAGTAAGCGCAATCTGCTTTGAAACACCGGAAGAATGGTGCGTCTCAAGGCGGGAGATTTGCGCCCTGCCACGTTATGACCGCACCGGATAAAGGGGCTGAAATAACAGGCTGTATCAGAATGTTGCAGTGCCGGACCGCTTCAGAACAAGACGCGGCATTGCCGGTTCAGAGGATGAAGTTTCATGAAGACCCATGCCCGTGCGGTGGTTATTGGTGGCGGTGTGGTAGGCGTGTCAACGCTCTATCATCTGGCGAAGAAAGGCTGGGCAGATTCTGTGCTGATCGAGCGCAAAGAACTGACCTCCGGCTCGACATGGCATGCGGCGGGGCTTTTGCCTCTGTTCAATCTGAGCTATTCGGTCGGGCAGATTCACAAATATTCCGTCAAATTCTATCAGGAACTGGAAAAAGAGACCGGTCTGAATGTCGGTTTCAGTAAGTGCACCAATATTCGCTTAGCGCGCACCAAAGACCGCTGGGACGAATATATGTATTATGCCGGTGTGGCGAAGACAATTGGCGTGCCGGTGAATATTCTGACGCCGGAACAGGTCAAAGAAGTCTGGCCGCTGGCGGAAACGGACGGTATTCTCGGTGCGATTCAGCATCCCGATGACGGTTATATCCAGCCTGCCGATCTCACACAGGCGCTGGCAAAAGGTGCCCGTGATATGGGCGCTACGATTTACCGTTACACCACCGTGACCGGTATTGAACAATTGCCGGACGGCAAATGGCTGGTGAAAACTGACAAGGGCGACATTACCGCTGATCACGTTGTGTCCGCTTCCGGCAGTTTCGCTGCGAAAACCGGCAAGATGGTCGGCCTGACCGTACCGGTTGTGCCGGTTGAACATCAATATATTGTCACCGAGCCGCATCCGGCAATCATGGAACGCAAATCGAAAGGCTTGCCGGAAATGGGCGTGCTGCGCGAGAGTGACAGCTCATGGTATATGCGTGAGGAAAATGGCGGTCTTCTGCTCGGGCCTTATGAAATCGGTGCGCCGGTCTGCTATCAGGATGGCCCGTCTGACGAGAGCGAATATGAGCTGTTTCAGGAAGATCTGGAACGCCTGATGCCATATATTGAAACCGCAATTGCGCGTGTTCCTGCCTTTGGCGAGGTGGGGATCAAGAAAGTTTATAATGGTGCGATTGCCTATACGCCGGATGGTAATCCGATTATCGGTCCTGCACCGGGGTTGCAGAATTTCTGGCTCAATGAAGGCCATTCCTTTGGTGTGACTGCTGCGGGTGGTGCCGGCTGGCAGCTGGCCGAATGGATTGTCGAGGGTGAACCATCCATTGATATGATGGGCGTCGATCCGCGCCGTTTCGGCCCTTATGTGACTGAAGGCTATCTCAAGGAAAAAGCGGAAGAAGCCTATGCCGATGTTTTCACCGTGCATTATCCTGATGAGGAACGCACGGCTGCGCGTCCGCTGAAGCGCTCGCCGTCCTATGACCGCCAAAAGGCTTTGGGCGGTGTGTTCGGTTCCGTCTATGGCTGGGAGCGTGCCAACTGGTTTGCACCGGAGGGCTATGGCATTGATGTTGCATCGCTGGACAAACCGGATGTGTTGCTGAACCATAATCATCCGGAGCCGGATGCCAATGGCAAGATTCAGGAGCTCTGGTCGTTCCGCCGCTCGAATTATTTCGAACATGTCGGCAATGAGGTGAAGAATGTCACCAATAATGTCGGCCTGCTGGATATGTCACCTTTCGCCAAGATGGAAGTGACCGGTTCCGGTGCGCGTCAGTGGCTGGAAAGCATTCTTGCCAATCGTGTGCCGAAGAAACAGGGCCGCGTGGCACTGAGCCATATGCTGACACCGCAGGGTGGCGTGCAGAGCGAATTCACCGTCTATGAGTGGAAACCAGGAAGTTTCTATCTGGTGTCTGCCGGTGCCTATGAGAATATCGATCATGATTATCTCTATAAGCTGGCGCCGAAAGACGGTTCGGTTATTCTGCGTCCGATCACCCAGAAATATGGTGTGCTGGTTCTTGCAGGGCCGAATAGCCGAAAAGTCTTGCAGAAACTGACCCGCACCAGCCTGTCCAATGAGGATTTTCCTTGGCTGACAGGTAAGGAAATCAGTGTCGGTACTGCAACCGCCCATGCATTGCGCGTCAACTTTGTTGGCGAGCTGGGCTGGGAACTGCATCATCCGATTGAACAGCAAAACACGATCTATGATCTGGTGATGGAAGCCGGTGCTGAATTCGGTATCAAGCCGTTTGGTATCCGCGCCATGCTGTCAATGGGTATTGAAAAATCCTATCGTCTGATTCCACGCGAAATGTCGGTGGAATATAATGCCTTTGAATCCGGTCTGGATCGCTTTGTTCACCCGAATAAAGGCGAGTTTATTGGCCGTGATGCAGCTGTGGCTGCCCGCGAAAAAGGTCTGCGCTGGAATTTTGTGACGCTTGAAATTCACGGTGTTGAGGATGCGGATGCCCGCGGTTCCGAGGCGATTTACAAAGACGGCAAGCTGGTTGGTCGTGCCACCAATGGCGGCTTTGCTTGGCGTCTCAATAAGAGCATTGCACTGGCAATGGTAAAGCCGGAACATGCTGCAATCGGAACGGAACTGGAAATCAATATTCTCGGCAAAAACTACAAGGCGACGATCGTACCGGAATCGCCGTTTGATCCTGAAAATGAACGCCTGAGAGCTTAAAACTCTCAGTCATTGCAAAGACAAAATCACCGGCATTTCCTTTGAGATGCCGGTGATTTTTTATGGATTGAGCGCAAAATAAAAAGGCCGGTTTTACCGGCCTTTGCAGTGTTCTTAAGCAGCAATCAACTGTTTTCTGTCGGCGCGTTCCTGCTGTGGTGAACGACCGTAAAGTTCGCGATAGCATTTTGAGAAATGCGAGGCGGAGACAAAGCCGCAGGCAACAGCCACCTCAACCACCGGCATAGAAGATTGGATCAGCAGATGGCGGGCGCGGTCGAGACGAATTTCCAGATAATAGCGGGCAGGGGAACGTCCCATTTCCTGACGGAACAGGCGTTCAATCTGGCGACGGGACAGGCCGACATTACCGGCGACATCCAGCAGTGACAGAGGTTCTGTGAGGCAGCCTTCCATCATCTCAATGATTGAGAGCACCTTGGAATTCTGTACGCCGAGACGGGCACGCAGTGGCAGGCGCTGGCGGTCATGCGGTTTGCGTACGCGATCAGTCAGTGCCTGTTCGCAGATGCTGTTGACCAGATTTTCATCAAAATCATCGCCGATCAGTTTCAGCATCATATCCAGTGCCGCTGTGCCGCCTGCGCAGGTGTAGAGATTGCTGTCGATCTCAAACAGATCCGCATAGACCTCAGCCTTCGGGAACGTTTCAGAAAAGCCCGGCAGATTTTCCCAGTGGATGGCGCAGCGTTTGCCGGAGAGCAATCCGGCCGATGCCAGAATATGCGCACCTGTACACAATCCGCCGACGGAAATGCCGCGATTATAGGATTCACGGAGCCATGCTAATGCAGATTTATTCTGATAATTTTCGACATGAACGCCTGAACAGACAAATACCATGCTGGGGCGGTTCTCGCCGATAAGATTGCGGCGCTCATCATCCAGCGATGTGTTTGCAGCAATTTCAATATCGCTGGATGCCATGACAGGCTTACCGTCTGCGGAGGCCAGCCGCCAGCGATAGGCTTCAAAACCGAGCATACGATTGGCAATGCGCAATGGCTCAATCGCCGTGGCAAAAGCAATCATAGAAAAATTCGGCACCAGAAAAAAGACAATAGACCGCTTAAGCCGTGCTTTATCATTCATGGCCATGTTCCCGCATTTTCAGAGCTGTCATGTCGTAAAACAAGATGCTCAATTATTAATTTGTGCAGATCAGATCGGGCCAGAGAAGAGCCGGGTTTATCCTTTAAGGTGCTTTTCCCGTAAAACACTCTCTGTTTTGTCTGAACCGCTTTGTATAGTTTGATCTCTGACAGGCCGGTTTTCTGTCCCACACAGACGGCGCAATCAGGATATCGGTATTGAGACATATTCTTTGGTCTTAGGGAAGTGCGGCCAAATGCCTGTCGCGAAATGGTAATTTTGTATCGAAAAATGGCGTGCAGACGCAAATTTTTTGTAATCTTAGAATTGGTATAAAATGAAATTATGTCGCGAACGCTATATTGTTTGCCTCTCTTGATATCGTGCAAGGCACAGCCGGTAAGGCTCTCAATTATTTCCTGAATTATGTTTTCGTGATGCAACCAGAAAGGGGCGTTCCGCGTTCCTTGTCATGAAACTGTTCGTTTTCTGTCAGGAGTGATGCGGTTTTCTAAGGTTATTTTTTGAGAAAACGCCCCGTGACTGACAGGCGATCAGGTTTTGGCTCATGATTTGGGAGATATCTTGATGAAAACTTCTGTATTCGCCCCGCTT
>NZ_ANNO01000093.1:0-2085 GCF_000409565.1 Pseudochrobactrum sp. AO18b | reverse complement strand
GGGCTTTTGCTAGAGCATTTCACAGTCAAGTTGGATCAACTTGACCTCTTGATTATGTCAAGCTGGATCAACTTGACGCCCGTGATAATGCGCCCAAATAAAGAATCTAGAGCGAGCGCTATGATCCAATCTGGACGTAAACCGCTCTAGTTAAGTCTCTAAAGTTTAACGGCGTATCATCGCAGCCATAACCGAACTGACAGATGTCTGGCCGATGATGATGCCTTTTTCGCAGCACACATTGACCTGTTCAGTTTTTTCATCCACGAGTTTGCGCATTGCCTCTTCCAGCAGCGTATCAAAACGGATCACCGGCAGATTGGTGTCCGCCCCCTGCGGGGGTGTCATAATCGTATCCACACGGATAACCCGCCCGCGATTGACCTCCTGCACAAAGCTTTCAATATAAGCATCTGCCGGATGAAGCACGATATCCTGACCTGTGCCTTGCTGAATAATTTCACCGTCACGCAAAATTGCAATCCTGTCACCCAGCCGTAAAGCCTCATCCAGATCATGCGTGATAAATACAATGGTCTTTTTGATCTCCTTTTGCAGATCAAGCAGCACGGATTGCATATCCACGCGGATCAGCGGATCAAGAGCGGAAAAGGCTTCATCCATCAGCAGGATCGGTGCATCATTGGTCAGCGCACGGGCAAGTCCCACGCGCTGCTGCATTCCACCGGAAAGCTGGTTCGGATATTTCTCCTCAAAGCCTTTCAGGCCGACGCGTTCAATCCAGCGATGGGCTTCCTCCAACTGTCTGGCACGCGGCACCCCTTGTATCTCCAGTCCGTAGACGGTGTTTTCCAAAACTGTGCGATGCGGCAACAGGGCAAATTTCTGAAACACCATCGCGGTTTTGTGCCGCCGGAATGCGCGCAATTGCGCAGGCGTCATGGTGACCACATCTTCATCACCGACCAGAAGTTCACCGCTGGTCGGGTCAATCAACCGGTTAATATGGCGGATAAGGGTGGATTTGCCGGAGCCGGACAAGCCCATCACCACCTGAATACAACCCGCAGGCATATCAATATTAATGTCGCGCAGCCCCAGAATATGCCCATGCTTGTCATTCAGTTCTGCTTTGGTCATGCCTTCTCTGACAAGCTGCACATAGGCTTTCGGATCATGACCGAAGATCTTGTAGAGATTGCGGATGGAGATGCCGGCTGCAGGTGTCTCAGCCGTCGATACAGACGGATTATTGGCCATGCGTGATCTCCAGATGTTTCTGCAACCGTGCGCCATAGGCCTGACTGATGCGGTCAAAAATAATGGCAATACCGACAATGGCCATGCCGTTGAAAATACCCAAAGTGAAATACTGGTTGGAAATAGCTTTAAGCACCGGCTGTCCCAGCCCCTGTACGCCGATCATTGAGGCAATCACTACCATGGCCAGCGCCATCATGATTGTCTGGTTGATACCCGCCATAATCGTTGGCAAAGCCAGCGGTAGCTGCACATTTTTGAGTTTTTGCCACGGGGATGAGCCGAAAGCATCTGCCGCCTCCAGCACGTCACGGTCGACCTGCCGGATGCCGAGATTGGTCAGGCGGATAATCGGCGGAATGGCGTAGATAACCACGGCAATCAGCCCCGGTACGCGGCCGATACCAAGCAGCATCACCACTGGAATGAGATAAACAAAGCTTGGCATGGTCTGCATAATATCCAGCACAGGGCTGATGACACTTTGCAGCCGGTTGGATTTGGCCATCAGAATGCCGGTCGGGATGCCGACGAGAATGGCGATAACCGTACAGACAAAAATCATCGAGATTGTCTTCATCGTATCATCCCACATGCCGAGATAGCCGATGATAAACAAAGTGATGACAGAGCCGATGGTGATTTTGATGCTGCGGCTGGAGAACCATGCGATTGCGGCAATGAGCAATAATATAACCGGCCAAGGTGTGCCTGTCATAAAGCGTTCTGCCTGAATCAGAAAATATTGCAGCGGGTTGAAAAAGCCCTCAATGGCATCCCCGTAGGCACGGGTGAAGCTGCGGAATGTCTCGTCAATGGCTTTTTTGAGATTGGTAAGTGTCGCATTGTCGAGATTGGGAAAGC
>NZ_ANNO01000092.1:0-9128 GCF_000409565.1 Pseudochrobactrum sp. AO18b | reverse complement strand
CTGTTCTCCGATTTGCAACTCATTCAATTTCTTAAACACTCCCTGTCCGGCATGATGAGGCCGGACAGGAATTTTTGAAGAGGCTTTGTCACTGATAAAAATCAGTGACTAGAGCGGTTTACATCCAGATTGGATCATAGCGCTCGCTCTAGATTCTTTTCATTGTCGCATGTTCGCGGTAGCTCAAATGAATTCATTTGAGCGCGACATGCTCTAAGGATCAGATCGCAGCTTTCACTTTCTCAGCAACATCTGCCGGAACCCACTTCGTCCACATATCTTCCTGTGTTTTCAGGAAGTGAACGGCAGCCTGTTCACCGGTTGCCTGATTGTCGGTCATCCATGCGAGCAGCTTGTTCAGCGTTTCATTCGACCATGACCGGTTTTTCAGATAATCGAGGGCAGGGCCTGCACGATCAGAGAATTTCTTGGTGACCAGTGTTTGCACACGATCTTTCGGCCAGCCGTTTTTCTTCGGATCTGGACAGTCGAGCACTGTGTTGCAGCGTTTCCATTCAGCTTCATCAATGTCATAGCCGGTTTTCAGCATGACCATTTCATATTTGCCGAGCAGGGCGGTTGGTGCCCAATAGAAGGCAGCAATCGGCTCTTTGCGCTCATTTGCTTTGGCGATAGCGCCGTCCAGACCTGCTGCGGATCCGGTATCAATCAGATTGAAACCGGCCTTTTCAAATTCAAAAGCCTTGTAGAACTGGCTGGTAACAACCGTGCCGCCCCAACCCGGTGCACCATTATAAATAGCACCCTTGGACGGATTCTCCGGATCGGGAAACAGATCAGGATGTTTCAGCAAATCGTCGAAGGTTTTAATATCCGGATTTTTGTCGGCAATATATTTTGG
Source organism: Pseudochrobactrum sp. AO18b (assembly GCF_000409565.1). NCBI lineage: Bacteria > Pseudomonadati > Pseudomonadota > Alphaproteobacteria > Hyphomicrobiales > Brucellaceae > Pseudochrobactrum > Pseudochrobactrum sp. AO18b. The sequence continues at coordinate 8,266 of NZ_ANNO01000092.1, read as the reverse complement.
AATCCACCAGCCCTGTTCACCGCCATCGGGCAGGGACTCGGACACAGCAATAATTTTGCCGTCATCAAAACCTTTTTTAACAATATCGGGCAGCAGATCGACCCAGCCTTCCGGAGCAATATCCGGCTGACCTTTTTCTACCATGGATGTGATGGTCGGAACTGTATCGCCGACAACGATCTCCGCATTACAGCCATAGCCTGCAGTGAGAATGATTTTATCAAGATTGGAAAGCAGTTCTGCGGACTGCCAGTTCATATTGGAAATGGTGACTTCACCGCATTCGGCAGCTTGTGCAGACACAGACATCATACCGGAAGCCGTCAAAAGACCGGCGGCCAGAATAGTTGAAGCAAAGAGCCTCTTCATATGTGTTCTCCTATTCCCCGTGGTACCGGTTGTTATCTGTCTTCCGGTGGTACCGGTGCCGGAGACAGTTAATTTTTTATAATGATATGCAATATTCTAAGCAGCAAACTGTGCGGCTTCACAACGACGATCTGTAACGAATTAGCGACATTCCTATTTAAAGAGTGAAAAACTTTGCTGCTGTCAGTTGTTTTGTGACAGAAGAGAAATGGAGTGCTACAGTTTTTAAAATGTGACTTATTTTGTCATGAAGATTTTGTGGGTAATATTTAGGTTAGTATAAAATCAGATAAAAATAGTGATATTATACTTTGAGCGATTTTAAGTATCACTTTGATAGTAATGAGGTTTTTGGGAGCCGCAGGCAGCCTGTGCTACAGGCATGAAAAAACTCGCTCTGGTGTAACAGGCGGGACAGATTTCTCAGAATTTAGAGCTGGGAAAATACAGGTGCAGGCTTGGTTGCGGCTGCGCATAGAGAGCAGATACGGCAAAAACCGCGCTATCGCTTTTAAGCTTGCGCGGTGATTGCCAAAATACGCTTGGCTTATCTGCCTCACTCAACGCGGCAGATAAAATACAACTCCGGTACGCAGTACCTGATCCGGAGCGGGAGACATAAATGTCTCTTATCCACTCTTTTAAACACACATCGTTACCGTTCGGTTATCAAGAGTTTAACGGGTGGTAAATATGCAATTTTTTTGATTGTTTTTCTCTCGGGATGCAGATTATTTCTATTGTGCAATACATTAAATAATGGGCTGCGTGACCATTATTGTTAGTAGCATCTGAAAACTCAGAAGATTATTTACAAGAAACGCAGAAGATAAAGTTAAGGAACAGAGAATGACGGAAAGCTGGCAATTCTGGGCGCTGGTATCAGCTGCATTTGCGGCACTGACAGCAATTTTTGCCAAGCTGGGTATTGCCGGAATTAATTCGGATTTTGCGACCTTTATCCGTACATTGGTGATTATCGCAGCCTTGTGTCTGTTCCTCACAATCAGCGGGCAATGGCAGAAAACATCCGATATTTCGGCAAAGAGCTGGTTGTTTCTGGTTCTGTCAGGGCTGGCAACCGGTGCGTCATGGATCGCTTATTTTCGTGCGCTTAAAATCGGGGATGCCGCGCGGGTTGCGCCGGTAGACAAGCTCTCAATCATTATGGTGGCAATTTTCGGCGTGGTTTTTCTCGGTGAAAAGCTCTCCGCGATAAACTGGGCCGGTGTGGTGATGATCGCAGGCGGCGTTATTCTGCTGACCTTAAAAGTTTAAAAACCGATCCAGAGACGCAGCGGATTGCTTGGCTCCATCAGCAGGCGGATTGTCAGCAGGATACAAGTGATAATCAGCAATGGCTTGATGAGACCTGCGCCGACACGCATTGCCAGATGGGCACCGGCTGTGGCGCCGAACATTTGGGCGACACCCATCACCAGACCGATTTTCCAGTTAATCGCACCGAAGGCCAAAAAGGTCAGGAAGCTGCCGAAATTAGAGGCAAAGTTGAGCAATTTTGTGTGGGCGGTTGCTTTGAGCAGGCCATAGCCTGCCAGCGACACAAAGCACAGCATGAAGAATGAGCCGGTGCCGGGGCCAAACAAGCCGTCATAAAAACCGATCAGCGGCACGATGGTTACGCCGAAGAGAAACGGCTTCATACGCTGAACGCGGCTGACATCGCCTGCATTCGGTTTCAATGCGAAGTAAATGGCGATAGCGATCAACAGAATTGGCAGCAAGCCATAGAGAAAATCACCCGGAATATAAGTGGCCAGCAGGGCACCAAGCACAGCACCGAGACCGGACATTAAAGCTTGCGGCAATTGCTCTTTGATATTGACATGGCCTTTGCGCGCATAGGACAGGGTTGCGGAAGATGAGCCGAACAGCGATTGCAACTTGTTGGTGCCCAGTGCCTCAACAGGGGGAATACCGGCCAGCATCAGCGCCGGGACGGTAATCATACCGCCGCCGCCTGCAATCGCATCAATAAATCCGGCAATAAAACCGGCAAGAGCGAGCAGCAGAAGCAGGGAATCAATGGAGGTGGTCATAGACGCGAACATGGGGGAACCGTTCAGAACTGTGCAGCGGGTCTTGCGGCGAGGGGCAAAGCAGGCGGCGGGCTTTTATGTTGGGAGCAATTCATAAAGACTGCCGGATAGAGGTGCAAGATGGGACAGAACAATAACGGGATTGTTTACTTAGAGCGCCGTGCGCCTGTTTGGGCGCACACAGGTCGCTCTAACACCTTTAAAGCAGAGCATAATTCTACCTTAAACTGATCCAGGTTTAAGAAATTATGCTCGATGCTTGTCTTATTTCTAAAGAGTTGCAAGGCAGGGCTTGTCATTTGGCCGCAGTCTTGCCAACACTGCATTTCTTAAAAGACTTGCGTTTTTCGGGGACGATGATGAGTGAAACGATTTTTGAGCGTATCAGCGCTTATCTGAGCAAAAAGACTGCTGTGCAGCGCCTGTCGGAGGATCCGGCTCTGGTCTCCGAATTGCTGCTGCTGGTGCGGTTGGTTTTTGCCGACGGACAGAAAAATCAGGCTGAAATGAATGCATTATTGCGCATCATGCAGCATGATTTTGATATCAAGCCAGAAGAACTGCCTGAAGTGGCAGATTATCTGAAAACATTCTCCTATGAGACGACCAGTACACAGGCCGCTGCTTTATTCAGTGAAATGGTGCCGGAACGCCGTCAGTCGCTTGTCGGACATCTGCTGACCATTGCAAAAGCGGATAACGAAATTCATCCGGCGGAAAGTGCATTGATTGCCCGTGTGGTTGAGCAGCTGAATGTTACACCGGAAGAACTGTTTGAGCGCCGCCAGAACAGCGGACAGGCTGAAGATTAAGCACACTCCCTCAAGCGGGGTAATCAACAAAGAAAGAGCGCGCCCCGACCGGCGCGCTTTTTATTTATTCTCCGGCCATGTTCCAGCAGGAGAACAGATCATTTTCTCTCGGCTTGGCATGATAAACTCCGCGTGCCACAGCGCGTGCCATAGTTGAAGCCGCAGCGGCACAAAGATCAATGAAATCTTCAACCGAGGGTTCAATGCCGCTGGCACCGGTGGCGAGTGCAAAGATCAGATCACCGTCAAAAGGCGTATGTGCAGGCCAGATCGCGCGGGAGTAACCGTCATGAGCAGCAATTGCCAGACGCTTGGCCTGCGCTTTAGTTAAAACCGCATCGGTGGCAATGGTACCGATGGTGGTGTTGGCTGCAGGTGGCAGTGCAGCGCCGTTGTCACGGAATTTGATGCGCAGGTTTGTTGCATTTGCAGGCATAGGTGAGGGGTAACCAATCCCGCCGAATTCATTATCATGCTCAAATGGTGCAGCCCAGAAATGCTTTGTATCACCCACAGTGACAGAGCCGACAGCATTGACTGCAACCAGTGCGCCCATGGTCATGCCATTCGGCAGTCTGTGAGAGGCGGAGCCAAGTCCGCCTTTGAAACCGGCGACCAGAGCACCGGCACCGGCACCATAGCTGCCGAGTTCAAATTCTTCTGCCGCATTTTCCGCTGCCAGATAGCCAAGCTCGCGATAGGGCGGGTAACGTCCCCAGTCTTTGTTGCCGCCATTATGCATGTCAAAGAGAATGGCCGAGGGGACAATCGGAATATAATGCCCTGCCGCTTCAAAACCGATTTTTCTTTCGCGCAAGTAAGCCTGCACACCGGAAGCGGAATCGAGACCGAATGCCGAACCGCCGGAAAGCACAATCGCATTCACGCTTTGCACGGTATTATGGGGCTCCAGCAGATCGGTTTCCCGTGCTCCGGGCGCACCGCCGAGCACTTGCACCGCAGCGGTGGTTTCACGGTCACAGAGAATAGTTGTGACGCCGGTTTTGATATGCTCGTCCTGCGCATTGCCAACCCGCAGCCCCGCCACATCGGTAATCAGATTTCGCAGGCCGGAAACAGTGGTGTTGTGGCTGTGGCTCAGCGGCTTTGTCATTTTCTGTCCCCCCATTTTGGTTTTCCCATTTCTGACTTTATTGTACCGGTTCAAAATCCTTGCCGTTAAAGCGCATCAGCCGGTAGGGATTTTCCTGCCGCAAACCTGCAGGTGTAAAGCTGATGGTGCCACCGGCTGTTTCAAAACGGGTTGAGTATAAAAGCTCGGCAGCGGTTTTTTGCGTTTCTGACGGATTGGTCAGGATCTGTGCGGCAATTTGCAGGGCGCTATAGGCCTCTAATGCATAACCGTCAGCCTTCATATCCTGCGTATCCGGTTGCTTTTCAGCCATAGCGGTAATGGCTTTAATTGCGCTTTCTGCCGAAGCCTGTGTAACGGCCTCAGGTATGGCACTCATCAGCAGCCCTGCTGGCAAAGGGTTTTGCGGGTCAACGCGCAGAAAGGTTTCACTGCCTGCAATTGTCAGAGGCCAATTGGCTGCTGCTGCACTGCGGGCAATGACTGAAGCATCATCCCCTTCACCGCCGAGCAGAATATGGTTGATACCCGCACGTTTCAGCCGTGAGATTAAAGCATTTTGCGAGGTTTGTGCCGGACGGTAAGTGTCGGTCAATGCCGGTTCAAGGCCGCGGGATTTGAAAGCCAATAGAGCATCGCGCGCAAAGTCACGACCCTGAACGGTTCCGTCTTCAATCAAAGCAAAAGGAGCGGTGCGCCAGAGAGGGGCAAGTGTATCGGCCAGAACTGCCGTTGCGAGCCTGCGATCCGGTTGCAACCGGAAAATACCGAAACTTTGTCTGGTTTCCTGCTCAAGAATTGTTGGCTGGCGACTGCCGAGGCTGAGAATGGCTATGCCGTCTCGCGCCAGTACCGGTGCCGCGCCTTCCAGCGATTCACTGCATAAATAGCCAATAACGACTTTGACTTTTGCCTGTCTGAGTTTCTCAGCTGTGGCTGCATCCTGATCTGCTTTGCAATATTCCTGCATATAGACAAGGCTGACCGGATATTGGTTTTGAATTTTAGCCGCTTCCGCACCAAGCATGATCTGTTTTGCCAGCGTGGCATAAGGCCCTTCAAAAGGGGCAACAATACCGATTTGCAGGGGAGAATTATCAGCCTGTGTCTGGCCGTGAGCGGTGCTCATGGTCAGCGCTGATAGTCCGGTACAAAGACAGTAAAGCGTGGCGGCAAGTCTCATGAGATGCGGGTTCAACCTTGATAAGAAAATTCTGCCCTCAGAGGTAGTGTGTTCTGCATCTGCTTGCAATGGCTTAGTATCTGATCCGAAAACCGCCTGACTTGGCTGCAAATGGCAATTTTCTCCGCTTCCGTACTCACATATATTAAGTACGCTCCGTGCAGATGCTCAAAAATCACCATTTTCGCTTGTGTCAGTCGCTTTTTGATTCAGATACTTAAACTTGTTCCGGCCACACCTACGTAACTGTGCTGATTTTCTGTTGTCGTGTTTAGAATTCTGCTTTTATAGAATTAAACGACAGTGCTCACTGTCATTTGATTGCTAAAATCGAAGAGTTGGTACTGTAAAGTGGGCACCGGACGTGTAAGAGGGTGTTGAAATCTTATGCGCATTTTATAGTGGTGCACTGGCAGAGCGATATAAATGAATATGGTAAAGTCTATTGTGACGACAAATCAGGCTGTGGATCCGCTGAACTATCGCAATGCGATGAGCCAGTTTGCCGGTGCTGTGAATATTGTGACGACTGACGGTCCGGCCGGACGCCGTGCTCTGACGCTTTCTGCCGGTTGTTCCGTATCAGATAATCCGGCGACCATTCTGATCTGCCTGCAGCGTGTGCATACCGATAATCTGATGTTCATTGAAAACGGTGTTTTTGCTTTCAATGTGCTTCATGCGGGACAAAAAGATCTCGCAGAGGCTTTTGCCGGCCGCAATCACCTGACCATGGAAGAGCGTTTTGCCTTGGCTGAGTGGGATGTCATGGCAACAGGCTCGCCGGTTCTCAAAGGCGCGCTGGCAAGTCTCGATTGTAAGATCATCTCACGTCAGGATCATGCCACGCATCATGTTCTGTTCGGGGAAGTGCTGGCCTTGCGACAGATTTCTGCGGAACAGTCGCAGGCCGAGGGCAATGAAGCGCTGGTTTATCTCAACCGCTCCTATCATCAGCTTAAAATCTGAAGCCTGTTAATTAAACGAGACTTGGTTTGACAAAAAAGCCCGTGCGCAGCACTCTGCGCGCGGGTATTTTTATTATGAGAATGCTCAAGGACTAAAAGGGGAGACTGCAAAGGGAGATTGCAGTGGGAGTTTTGGGAATTTCATTGCGACCTGCGGGGACGCTGGTTCTGGTTGCGGGATTATTCTGCGCTGGTGCGGCTCATGCGCAACCGCAGTTACAGCCTTTCAAAGATGATTTGTTTTCTACGCAGACCGTGCTGAAAAGCGCCGATGGCGGCAATTATCTCATCCTCGATTATAATGAAATGCGCGACATTAACGGGCGCGATACCATTGTCGAGAAACGCGTACAGGATAAATATGTCTCGCTGAAAATACGGGCGCAGCAGAAGGATGTTGCTGTGCCGACTGCAGCGGGCATGGTGAAGACCTATCAGGTCGGCAAATTGACACCGCAGACCTCCATGATTGTGCTCTATCTCCATGGTAAAGGCGGCAACCGCCATCAGGGCGTGAATGACTTTACATTTGGCGGTAATTTTAACCGGCTTAAGAATCTGGTGGTGCAGGGTGGTGGTGTCTATCTCGCCCCTGATTTTTCGGATTTCGCAGCCAAGGGAACTTCAGAAATTTCCGGTTTGATTGCTGCCATGAAGCAGCAGGCACCACGCGCCAGGGTGATTGTCACCTGCGGTTCAGCGGGTGGTGTTCTGTGCTGGCAATTGACTGCGGATGCAACTGCGGCGCAGCAGATTGACGGGCTGGCACTGCTTGGCTCCCTCTGGGATGACCAGTTCCGCAAGAGCGTTGCATTTAAACGCAAGGTTCCGGTTTTCCTGAGCCATGGTAGTCGTGATCCGGTTTTTGCGATTGACAGTCAGGAAGCTTTTTACCGGTCTTTGCGCAAAACAAAGGGCGGATATCCGGTGGTGATGCATCGTTATGAAAGCGGCAATCACGGTACGCCGATCCGCATGACAGACTGGCGGGTGGCATTGAACTGGCTTGTCAGCAAGGCTCCATAAAATCTGTTGCGGATAATGGCCGTGCAGGACATTTTGACTGTGGAGCATGAAGGATTGTTGGTCAGTGTGACTGTGCTGCCACTCGACATTTGGGAAAAAGCGAATAGGTTCGGCTCAGAAAAAAGTGACGATTTCACTGCAATAACATCTGTTTTATGAATGAGGCATGGTATGCGCACCAGCACAGGTTCCGCAAAACGTTTTGTACTTCTGGCAATGTTTGCTCCGCTGGTTGCCGCCTGTACCACAACATCCAATACAACACCGGCTCCGACAACGGCTGCTGCACAGGCGCCGGTTCCGGTTGCTTCGCAAATGCCTAGCTTCCCGCAATTCGTGCGCAGCAATGTAGCGCCTGAACTGGCAAATCCGTGCATTACAGCAGCGGCTAACCGCTACTATATTCCGGAGCGCGTGGTTACTGCTGTAGACAGCCGTCCGGGCGGCGGTGGCAATACGGATGTGATCCTGAAAGTGGATTCCCGTGATGCACGCTGCACAATCAGCGCCAACGGTACTGTGCGTTCGGTTGTTGATACCAGCCCGATGAGCGCCGATCAGCGCGCAGCCAATGAAGCTGCCGCTAAAGCGCCTGCAGCAACGCCTGCCAAGGCTGCACCTGCGAAAAAAGCCGCAACAAAACAGAAAAAAGCCAGCTGATTTTTTAGAGCGCCGTGCGCCCTCCCGGGCGCACAAAGGTCGCTCTAACATTTTATAGGCTGAGAATTACAAAAAAGGCCGCGGTCGTGAGACAC
>NZ_ANNO01000091.1:0-7282 GCF_000409565.1 Pseudochrobactrum sp. AO18b | reverse complement strand
CCGCTGCGTCTCAGACACAGCGGCTTTTTTATTTTCTAAGCAATAATCAGTTCAGATATTTTTTCCAGATTGCCTTATCACCCATTTTATCAATGAGCTTCTGATGCGCAGCAAGGTCATCAGCAGTCAGGCGTGAGGGCAGGGGCTGGGGACGCGCTTTCAGAACAATCTCTGCAACAGGTTCATTGCCGTTCTTGTCTTCATTTGCAGATTGTACGCTCAGACCCAAAGATGTCTGGCGGCCGCCGAGCAGCTCAATATAAACTTCTGCCAGCAATTCCGTATCAAGCAATGCACCGTGCAATTTACGATGCGCATTATCGACGCCATAACGCTTACACAGTGCATCCAGCGTGTTTGGCCCCATTGGGTGCTTGCGCCGCGCCAAAGCCAGCGTATCGATCACCACGTCGGTAGAAATCGGTGTCCGGTCAATCCGCTCCAGTTCGGCATTCAGAAAGCCGATATCGAACATCGCATTATGCGCGACCAGTTTTGCGCCTTCGATAAAGGTCAGAAACTCGTCCGCAATTTCAGGAAAGGTCGGCTTATCCAGCAGACTTTCATCGGTAATACCATGAACTGCCAATGCGTCCGGATGAACCTTTTTGCCCTGCGGATTGATATAGATATGAAATGTTTTGCCGGTGATGAATTTGTTCACCATCTCGATACAGCCGATTTCAATCACCCGGTCTTCATTTTTCTCAAGGCCGGTGGTTTCCGTATCGAAAACAATCTCGCGCATGGTTCGTCCTGTAAATTGCTTATACAGCTGTGTTTAACAGCTTTTCTAAAATCTTTGAAACTTGCTGACGGGCAAATTCTTTATCCTGCCCCGTATCAACAATAAAATCGGCTTTTGCGCGTTTTTCAGCATCCGGCATCTGACGTGCCAGAATAGACTGAAATTTCTCTCCCGTCATATTCTCACGGGAAAGCACCCGTTCCCGTTGCATTTCATAAGGTGCACTGACCACAAGAATTTTATCCACACGACCTGTTCCGCCGGTTTCAAACAGCAGCGGAATATCCAGAACCACCAGCTTAGCACCTTTGGCCTCAGCATCGCGCAAAAACTGCTGTTCTTTAGCATGGACGAGCGGATGAACAATGTTCTCAAGCTTTTTAAGCTCATCCGGCTTGCCCAGAACACTGGCCGACAGAATTTTACGATCAACTTGTCCGCCAATAACAGCTTCAGGAAAAGCTTCCGCAATCAGCGGCACGGCTTCAGACTGATAAAGCTGATGGACGACCGCATCGGCATCATAAACCGGCACACCTCTATCCGCAAAAATCTGTGCGGTTGTGGATTTCCCCATGCCGATTGAGCCGGTCAGTCCAAGCTTTATCATAAGTCTGCCTATCAAGATTTTTGAACATCATTCAATATGATCTGACGCAGTTCATCTGTCACCTCAGGACGCACGCCGAACCAGTATTCAAAGCCCGGCACTGCCTGATGCAGCAACATGCCAAGACCATCCACACAGCGTAATCCAGCCTGACGCGCCTGAGTTAAAAACAGTGTTTCCAAAGGAATATAGACAATATCCGTTGCAACCGCACCGGCTTTGGCTGCGGAAAAATCAAGCGGAAAGGCCTCTGCCTCGCCGTGACCGCTCATGCCCAGTGAAGTTGTATTCACAATCACATCAGCAGAGCTGACAAAGCCCTGTGCCTGATCCCAGCCTGTAGCTTCAATTTTTGAACCAAAATGATCGGCCAGAGCCTGCGCCCGCTCCACAGTGCGGTTCACTACAATGATTTTCTCAAATCCACGATTCAGCAAAGCATAAAGTATCGCGCGGCTGGCACCGCCTGCGCCCAGAACCAAAGCCGTTTTGCCGCCTTTGTCCCAATCCGGCAATTGCGCATCGAGATTTGCGACAAAACCATAGGCGTCCGTATTGCCGCCATTGAGCTTATTTTCCGCATCTATCCACAGCGTATTCACAGCCCCGATGGCCTCTGCTGCCGCATCACGTTTTTCACATAATGCAAAGGCAGTTTCCTTATGCGGAATCGTCACATTCCCGCCACGCAAGCCTTGTTCTGCAAGGGTTTTAGCAAAATGCGAAAAGTTCTCAGGGCTGTTTTCAATCGCCTTGTAAGAGCCGCTCAAACCATAGCGCTGCAGCCAGTAATTATGAATTAAAGGCGAGCGCGAATGTTTAATAGGAAAGCCGGTTACAAAGGCCTGTTTCATCTCAGCCATCAATAATTCCTCTGGCACGCAATTCTTTCAGCAAAGGTAGTAATGGCAGGCCGACAATGGTGAAATAATCACCGTCTATTTTGTCGAAAAGCTGAATGCCTTCACCTTCAACCTGATAAGCACCGACACTGGAAAGCGCAATATCACCGACCCGCGCCAGATGACGGCCGATAAAGCCCGGCTCCAAATGACGCATTGTCATATTGGCAACTGAAACATGGCGCCATACGGTCTGGCCGTTTTGCACTAGCACCACCGCGCTGTTCAGCTGATGGGTTTTACCGGACAAAGCCAATAAATGACGGCGCGCACCGTCCATATCCGCAGGCTTGTGAAAAATTTCATTGCCGAGTGATAATGTCTGATCGCAGCCGATAATCAGTGCATGCGGAAAACGTTCACTCACTTCTTCCGCTTTGGTTTCTGCAAGGATCAGCGCCACGTCTTCCGGCGTTGCACCGGTTTCATAAAGCGGTGCTTCTACTGCACGTTCATCAATATTGGCTTTCTGCGATGTAAACTGAATGCCCGCATTTTTTAAAAGTGCTGCACGAAAAGGGCTTTGAGAAGCAAGGATCAAAGGCAGTGCCATATTGAAAACTCCGTTCAAATATCAAAAAAACTCACTGCCATATATGCAGCTCAAAATACTTCTCTGAAGAATATCAGATATTTCACTACACAGCACAGTGAAAAAATACCTATCAATCATCCGTTCTGACGCGCGGGCGCAGAGCCAGAATAGCTGCGGCTGTCTCTTCAATCGAACGACGCGTCACATCAATCACCGGCCAGTTGTTGCGCTCACAAATATTGCGCGCATAGGCCAGTTCCTGCGCAATATTGATACGATCCGTATAGCTCTCCGTATCCAGCCCCGGAGACGTACCCAGCAAACGGTTCTGACGGATGTGAGAAATACGCTCGGCACTGGCAATCAGCCCGACAACAAGCGGCTTTTTCACATGAAGCAGCGCTTCCGGCAGCGGTATGCCTAAAACCAACGGAATATTAGCCGTTTTGATCCCGCGATTGGCAAGATAAATACTGGTCGGTGTTTTGGATGTGCGGGAAATGCCGATCAGAATAATATCTGCTTCTTCCAGATCTGGCGGCAATTGCCCGTCATCATGCTCCATCGTGAAATTCAGCGCATCAATCCGGCGGAAATAATCAGCATCCAGCACATGCTGCGCACTGGCACGGCGATGGGCAGGTGCTCCGAGATAGGATTGAAAAGTTGCCAGCACCGGTTCAAGCACAGAAACGCTCGGAATGCCCATCTGCGAACAGGCTTCATCAATTTTCAAAGCCAGTTTCTGATCCACCACGGTGTAGAGAACAATGCCCGGTTCGGCATCAATATTCTCCAGAATTTTAGCCAGCTGTTTCTCGGTACGGATCAGCGGATACATATGCTCAATCGCCCGCGCATGGCTGTATTGAGCGGCCGCCGCACGGCCTGCTGCAAGGAGAGTCTCTCCTGTTGCATCTGAAATCAGATGAAGATGAAAGTAAGAAAGAGTCTTTGTCACAGATTTCTCACATCCCTGTTGATGGCTGTGTGTAAAAAGTACCGGCTCAGAGACGTCTTTCATTGCCTGTTGATTTAAACAGGATTCATCCACAGCGCGCCGGACTGTATATTCGTGACAATAAACACTGTGGGTAACAGGAGCAATTCAAAGTTGCACTGAATTCATTCAATGGTTTTCCACAGGATAGGTTTAGTGATATTTCCAATAAGTGTTGGTTTTTATTGAGAAATTTTTAGTCGCATTGCTTTTTCCCGTTTGATGGGCAATTTATCCACATCAGCCGGTTTTCATGATCGTCCTGTGGGAAAACTCAGGGAAACATTTAATCCCCGTTATCAACAGACTCTAAGAATCATAAGAATCCAAAAATCATCACTTTCTTTATGGGATAACCGGGGAAAACCGGTGTGGGTAAATCGCATGACACGTAAAGTTCTGAACGTTCTCAAAGGTGAAACCGTCTTTCCACCACCAATCTGGATGATGAGACAAGCAGGACGTTATCTGCCGGAATATCGCCAGACACGGCAGCAGGCAGGAAGCTTTCTTGATCTGTGCTATAATCCTGAACTAGCAACGGAAGTGACACTACAGCCTATCCGCCGTTATGGCTTTGATGCAGCCATTCTCTTTTCAGATATTCTTGTCATCCCTCACGTTCTTGGACGTGACCTTCGCTTTGAAGAAGGAAGGGGACCTTTAATGACACCTGTGACAGTTGATGAAATCAAAGATCTCGACATTACAGGTAAAGCAGCCAAATTAAGCGCTGTATATGAAACCGTCAGCCGTTTGCGCGAGCAATTGCCGAATGAAACCACGCTGCTCGGATTTTGCGGTGCTCCGTGGACTGTTGCCACCTATATGATTGCCGGCCACGGCACACCCGATCAGGCACCGGCACGTCTGTTTGCCTATCAGCACCGTGATGTTTTCATCAAACTGCTGACTGATCTTGCAGATATTTCTGCGGAATATCTGATTGAACAGCTTAATTGCGGTGCCGATGCGGTTCAGATATTCGATTCATGGTCCGGCGTGCTGGATGAAGATTGCTTTGAAGATTTCTGTATCAAACCGGTTGCCCGCATTGTTAAAAAAGTCCGTGAAACCCATCCTGATGCAGTGATTATCGGTTTTCCGAAAGGGGCAGGGATGCTCTATAGGGATTACCGCGCCAAAACCGGCGTCAATGCTCTTGGGCTGGACTGGTCTGTGCCGCTGACCTTCGCTCAAGGATTACAGCAACAAGGTGCTGTACAGGGCAATCTGGACCCCCTGCGTGTGGTTGCCGGTGGCAAAGCTCTGGATGAAGGCATTGATGTTATTCTCGAGAAGCTGGGGCAGGGACCGCTGATCTTTAATCTCGGTCATGGTATCACACCGCAGGCGCCGCTTGAAAATGTCGCTCAAATGGTCAACCGTATCCGTCAGGCAGGTGCATAATGGATAAATCCGGCACAAATACAGGCAATCCTGCTGTGAGAGCAGTGGTTGCTGTCGCTATAACTGCCATTGCAGCCTATGCGCTGTTTTTTGCAGCGACAGATGCAGCCTATCTCTGGATCAAAGCATTTCATATTATTGCTGTGATCGCGTGGATGGCGGGCATGTTATATCTGCCGCGGCTTTTTGTGTATCACAGTCAGGAAAAGACCGGATCTGAAGCATCCGAAACTTTTAAAATCATGGAACGCCGGTTGCTGCGCTATATCATCAATCCGGCGATGATTGTGACCTGGGTTTTGGGCCTCTGGCTGGCGTGGAAAATCTTTGAATTCCGTGGCGGCTGGCTGCATGGCAAGATTTTGCTGGTTGTTTTGCTGTCCGGTCTGCACGGCTATCTTTCCAAGAGCGTGCGAATGTTTGCTCAGGATAAAAATACCAAATCAACCAAACATTGGCGCATTGTGAATGAAATTCCGACAGTTCTGATGATTTTGATCGTCATTCTGGTTGTCGTAAAGCCGTTTTGATCCCTATATAAAAATAAGAAATTACGCTTTGAGCGCTGTTCAGAGCGTAATTTCATCTTCTGAGACGATTTTATAGAGCTGCAAAGCAGCTTGGCTCTTGCTCAAATCACCGGAACCGGTTAAGGAAAGACACCTTCCTTCAAGAATAGCAGGTTTCCGATGCCGGTCATGCCCCTCATGACCATTATGAGCGCTCAACTGCATTTTTCTTTTTTCAATCTTTTATAATATGAGTTCCGCACCCATGCAGGAAATGAAACTACAAGATCTTAAGAACAAGACACCTGTCGATCTGCTCGCTCTCGCTGAAGAGCTACAGGTTGAAAACGCCAGTGTTATGCGTAAACAGGAACTGATGTTCGCTATTCTGAAGAGCCTTGCCTCTCAGGAAGTCGAAATCATCGGTGAAGGTGTCGTCGAATTATTGCCGGATGGCTTTGGCTTCCTGCGTTCGGCAAATGCCAATTATCTTCCGGGCCCGGATGATATTTACATTTCTCCTTCGCAGATCCGCCGTTTTTCGCTGAAAACCGGTGATACAGTTGAAGGGCCGATCCGCAGCCCGAAAGAAGGCGAACGCTATTTCGCACTTCTCAAAGTGAATACGATCAATTTTGAGGATCCGGAAAAGATCCGTCATAAAATCCATTTTGATAATCTGACACCGCTCTATCCGAATGAGCGTTTCAAAATGGAACTGGATGTTCCAACCAATAAAGACAATTCAGCCCGTGTGATCGATCTGGTTGCACCGCTTGGTAAAGGCCAGCGTGGTCTGATCGTGGCGCCGCCACGTACCGGTAAAACGGTTCTGCTGCAGAATATTGCGCATTCGATTACCGCCAATCATCCGGAATGCTATCTGATCGTCTTGCTGATTGATGAACGTCCTGAAGAAGTGACCGATATGCAGCGCTCGGTGAAGGGCGAAGTTGTATCTTCGACCTTTGATGAACCGGCATCCCGTCACGTTCAGGTTGCCGAAATGGTGATTGAAAAGGCAAAACGCCTTGTTGAGCATGGCCGCGATGTGGTCATTCTGCTTGACTCGATCACCCGCCTCGGCCGCGCTTATAACACCGTAATTCCTTCATCCGGTAAGGTTCTGACCGGTGGTGTGGATGCGAATGCATTGCAGCGTCCGAAACGCTTCTTCGGTGCGGCCCGTAATATCGAAGAAGGCGGTTCGCTGACCATTATCGCAACCGCGCTGATCGATACCGGTTCGCGTATGGATGAAGTTATTTTTGAAGAATTCAAGGGTACCGGTAACTCGGAAATCGTGCTTGACCGTAAGGTTGCTGATAAGCGCATCTTCCCTGCAATGGATATTCTTAAATCCGGTACACGTAAGGAAGATCTGCTGGTACCGCGTCAGGATCTACAGAAAATCTTTGTTCTGCGTCGTATTCTTTCGCCAATGGGCACAACCGATGCGATTGAGTTCCTGATCGATAAGCTGAAACAGACGAAGAATAATGCTGAATTCTTCGATTCAATGAATACGTAATTTGTATCACTATGCTGATATTGAAAACGCCGCCCCC
>NZ_ANNO01000090.1:0-2401 GCF_000409565.1 Pseudochrobactrum sp. AO18b | reverse complement strand
TTCCATGTCCAAGGCAGAAAGTGCCCAGGCTACGCCGGCAAGTCAGATATTTGACAGGATATGGCTCTCGATTGCCGAGCGGCGGCTGAAGCCCGGCACGCGGCTGAAAGAAGAAGAGCTGGCGGAAATTTTTGATGTCAGCCGTGCGCGTATCCGTCAGGCTTTGGCAACACTGGAACGCGAAGGGCTGGTGACAATTCAGGCCAATCGCGGTGCATTTGTATCAGAGCCATCGGTGGAAGAAGCGCGGGATGTATTCTATGCCCGTCGCGCCATTGAGCATCGGGTTGTTGAACGCCTATGCGAGAATATCAATAAAGAGCATGTTCAGCGGCTGAATGCCCATGTGGAAGAAGAGCGCAATGCCGACCGGCAGGGCAATCGCACGGATATTATCCGGCTTTCCGGTGGTTTCCATCTGTTGCTGGCGGAACTGGCGGGTTCGGCTTTCCTTTATGGTATTGTTAAAGATCTGATCTCGCGTACATCGCTGATTACAGCCGTTTATCGCTCACGCCATTTGCATAATTGCGGGCCGGATGAGCATCAGGCAATTGTCGAACATATTGCGCGTGGTGACACGGAGACGGCAATCAAAGCCGTGATTGAACATCTCGATCGTGTCGAATGTGAGCTGGAACTGGAAGATGACAAAGATCAGTCCTCTAGCCTGCGCGCTGCATTGCTCTGATTTTCATTTATAATTACGCGATTTTTAGCTCCGGTAAGCCGCAGGCCTGCCGGAGTTTTTTATATTGTTTAAAATATTTGATGACAAATATGTTGACAATTATGTCTGCATAAAACATCGTCTCAATTCTGTTCGGCACTCTCCCGTCTGAGGAAAAGGAGGGTGCTGTTATCTGTCGGCGAGAGGGACGACTATGACTTCACTACTGAAAAAACTATTATTCTGTACGGTTGCAACCTGTATCAGCACTGCATCTTTTGCTGAGACATTGCGCTGGGGCGGTGCACGCGATATTTTCTCGCTGGATCCGTATTCCTATGGCAGCACGTCCAATCTGGCGTTTCTGAACCATATTTACGAAGGTCTGGTGCGCTATACGCCGGAGTTTGTTGTCGAGCCTGCGCTGGCAACCAGCTGGGAGCTGATCGACAATAAAGTCTGGCGCTTCAAGCTGCGTGAAGGTGTGAAATTTCAGGACGGTTCCGATTTCACCTCTGCGGATGTTCTCGCTTCTATGAAGCGTGTCAGTCATCCGTCTTCACCGCTGCGCGGCAATATTCCGCTGTTTGTTGGTGCCACGGCTGTTGATGATTACACCGTTGATATCGAGGTCTCGTCGCCAAGCCCGCTTTTCCTGAACGACATGACCAATATTTTCATGTTCGACGGCGACTGGCTGGTGAAAAACAATTCTGAAATGCCGACCGATGTCGGTGGTCAGGTTGAAGGTTACACAACCTTCCACACCAATGGTACAGGCCCGTTCCAGCTCGAAAGCCGTGTGCCGGACAGCAAGACCATTCTGGTCAAACATAATGGCTGGTGGGATACACCAAAACACAATCTCGACCGTATTGAATTTACCCCTATTGCCTCGCCTGCAACCCGTGTTGCAGCCTTGCTTTCCGGCGAGATTGATCTGGTAGATGGTGTGCCGCTGCAGGATGTGAAGCGTCTGGAAAGCACACCGGATATTCGTGTGGAGCAGCGTCCTGATCTGCGCACCATCAATCTGGTTTTCAACCGTAAGGAAAAACTGAACGACGGACGCGATAATTTCTTCAACGATATTCGTGTGCGTCAGGCAATTGACCATGCGATTGACCGTGATTTGCTGGCAAAACGCGTAATGCGCGGCATGACCCATACGGCCGGTACTGTCGTTGCGCCGGAAATTCCGGGCTATACGAAAGAGCTGGATATTCCGACAAAATATGATCCGGAACTGTCCAAAAAACTGCTGGAAGAAGCCGGTGCTGTCGGCACAGAGTTCACCTATCTCTGCATGAATGATGAGAGCGTGAATGAAGAAGATGTCTGCTCGGTAATCGTCACCATGCTGAGCCGTGTTGGACTGAAGCCGAAGCTGGATATCGGGCCGCGTGCTGTTCAGGCACCGAAACGCTCGAGCGGTAAATCCGATATGTTCATGATCGGCTGGGCGAATGAGCCGACACTGGATGCCTATTCCATTCTGGTGCAGGTTCTGTCATCGCGCAAAGGCGCTGCAGGTGTGGCAAACTATGGCGGCTGGTCTTATCCTGAACTCGATGCACTGACAGAAAAAGCAGCGCTGGAAATGGATCGTGATAAACGTCTGGCTTTGGAATCCGAGGCACTCGGTATTGTTAAATCCGAAGTGATTATGATTCCGCTGCATCAGCAACCAATGGCATGGGGCATGACCAAGAAGGTGGAAGATGTCACCAT
>NZ_ANNO01000089.1:0-8410 GCF_000409565.1 Pseudochrobactrum sp. AO18b | reverse complement strand
AAGGTTCATTTGCAGGCGCTGTTTCTGTTTTTGGATCAGGTTTTCCCCGATATTATCTGTTTGCACTAATATTTTGTAAAAAAATATGTCGACAATTTAGTTGACAATGAAATCTGAATTCCACACACTCTCCCCGTCCGGACAAAACACCATCAAGAGTGAAGAGCCGGTTGTCTTTTTTGGGGAACAAATTCATGAAATTCAGAAAATCGATCCTCGCGGGTCTGATGGCTTTCGCATTAGGTCATACCGCGCATATTGCTTCTGCTGAGACTTTGCGCTGGGGCGCAGCGCATGATGTCTATTCGATGGATCCTTATTCCTACGGCGACAGTTATACGATTGCCTTTCTCAGCCACATTTATGAAGGGCTCGTGCGCTATAATGCCGATCTGAAGATCGAGCCGTCCCTTGCAACCAGCTGGGAAGTTGTCGGTGAAAACACATGGCGCTTTAATCTGCGCAAAGATGTGAAGTTTCATGACGGTGCTGATTTCACCGCTAAAGACGTTCTGGCCTCACTCACCCGTGTGAGCCACCCGACATCGCCGCTGCGTGGCAATCTGCCGGCCTATAAATCTGCTAAAATTGTTGACGATTATACAATCGATATCGAGCTGACCGGCCCTTATCCGCTGCTGCTTAACGACCTGACCAATATTCATATGTTTGATGAAAACTGGCTGGTGAAGAACGATTCCCTGCTGCCGACCGATGTGGGCGGGCAGAAGGAAGGTTATGCGACCTATAACACCAATGGTACCGGCCCGTTCAAGCTGGAAAGCCGCGTGCCGGACAGCAAAACCATCCTGCTGAAAAATGAAGGCTGGTGGGATAAGCCGCAGCATAATATCGACAAGATCGAATTTACCCCGATTACCTCTGCAGCAACCCGTGTAGCAGCTCTGCTTGGCGGCGATGTGGATTTCTCTGAATCCGCACCGACACAGGATCTGGCGCGTTTGGCTTCAGCTCCGGGTCTTCGCCTGATGGAGCGCACCGATCTGCGCACTGTATTTGTCGGTTTCCAGCGTCGTGAGAAGCTGCACAACGGTGATGAAAACCAGTTCAACAAGCTGGGCGTGCGTCAGGCCTTTGCCCATGCGCTGGATATGGATCTGATTAAAAAGCGCATCATGCGTGATAAATCCCGTAATGCCGGTACGATTATTGCACCGGAAATTCCGGGCTATGTTCCGGAGCTGGATACGCTCTACGGCTATGATGTAGACAAGGCGAAATCGCTGCTGAAGGAGAACGGCGCGGAAGGTTTCCCGTTCACGCTGGTCTGCACCTATGAAAACTATCTGAATGAAGAAGAACTGTGCAACGGCATGGTTTCCATGCTGACCCGTGCCGGTTTCAAACCGTCGCTGGATATCGGGCCGACAGCCGTACAGGCACCAAAGCGTACAGCCGGTCAGGCTGATGCCTATATTCTCGGCTGGGCGAATGAGCCGATGCTCGACAGCTATTCTATTCTGATGCAGGTCATCCAGACCAAATCCGGCGTTGCCGGTGTGTTCAACTGGGGCGGCTGGTCCTATCCGGAACTGGACAAGCTGGTGACAACAGCTTCCACGGAAATGGATCGTGAGAAGCGTCTGGCCTTACAGACACAGGCATTGGAAATCGTCAAAAAAGAAATCATCCAGTTGCCGCTGCACCAGCAGCCGATTGCATGGGTTCTCACCGACAAAGTGGAAAGCGTTGTCCAGCAGGCTGATAACAAGCCGCGTCACTGGCTGACTGTTCTGAAGAAATAACGAATTTAGCTATGCCGCGGTCATACAGATTGCGGCATAGCATGATTATCCTTGGGAGAGGGAACTGAATGCTTGTATTTATAATCAAGCGACTGGCAAATGCGGCGATGGTTATGCTCGCCGTGGCATTGCTGGCTTTCATGATTTTCCGTTTTGCGGGCGATCCTGTTGAACTGATGGCCAATGAACAGATGAGCCAGATCGACCGTGACAATCTGCGCGAGCGTCTGGGGCTGAATGACGGTTTTATCACGCAATATGCGCGATTTGTCAGCGATGCTGTTCAGGGCAATTTCGGTATTTCCTATCGTAACGGTCAGGAAGTGCTGGGACTGATCGCCGAGAGCTTTCCCGCAACGATGGAGCTGGTGATTGTCGCCACGCTGCTGTCGCTGATTATCGGTATTCCGATGGGGGTGATTACGGCCATCCATCGTGGCAAATGGTATACGGAACTGTTCCAGTTCGCCTCGATTATCGGCGTGTCTTTGCCGAGTTTTGTAGTCGGTATTCTGCTTATTCTCGTCTTCTCGGTAAGTCTTGGTTTGCTGCCTGCCTTTGGTCGCGGCGATGTCGTGCAGCTCGGCTGGTGGTCGACAGGCTTCCTCACCCATTCCGGACGCATGGCGCTGATCCTGCCATCCATTGCATTGTCACTCTATCAGATTACGCTGATTATGCGTCTGGTACGTGCTGAAATGCTGGAAACCCTGCGTTCCGATTTTGTCAAATTCGCCCGCGCCCGTGGTATTCCGCGTTACCGCATCTATTTCCGCCATGCATTGCGCAACTGCTTAATGCCGGTTGTAACCATGACCGCGATGAATGTTGGCTCCCTGATCGCTTTTGCGCTGATTACCGAGACTGTGTTCCAGTGGCCGGGTATGGGAATGCTGTTCATTCAGGCTGTGACATTCATCGATATTCCGGTAATGGCCGCCTATCTTTGCATTGTTTCTTTCATCTTTGTTGCGCTGAATACGCTTGTTGATATCACCTATGCTGTGATTGATCCGCGCCTGCGCGCCGCTACACGTTAAGGGGCAGACATGACAGACAAAATAAACGCCCCGATTGTGAAACCGCTTAGCCGCTGGCAGCGTATGCGCGACAGTGATCTCTGGTGGTCATTCACCCGCAATAAACCGGCAATGATTGCAGCCTTTCTGCTGTTTTTCATGATCGTGACAGCTTTTGCCGCGCCGCTGATTGCACCGCAAAATCCGTTTGATCCGGCACAGCTTGATT
Source organism: Pseudochrobactrum sp. AO18b (assembly GCF_000409565.1). Classification (NCBI taxonomy): domain Bacteria; kingdom Pseudomonadati; phylum Pseudomonadota; class Alphaproteobacteria; order Hyphomicrobiales; family Brucellaceae; genus Pseudochrobactrum; species Pseudochrobactrum sp. AO18b. The sequence continues at coordinate 5,396 of NZ_ANNO01000089.1, read as the reverse complement.
TGTGGAATTCCGAACTGCCGCCGATCTGGAGTGCTGACGGTCAGTGGCCTTATCTGCTGGGTACAGACACACAGGGGCGCGATATTCTCTCCGCCATTCTTTATGGCTCGCGTATCTCCATCCTGATCGGTGTGGCTTCCGTTGTGCTGTCGCTGATAGTGGGCTTAAGCTTTGGTCTGATCGCCGGTTATATGCAGGGCATTATCGACAATCTGCTGATGCGTATCGGTGATGTGCTCCTCTCAATCCCGACCATTTTGATCGCTATTCTGGTCAGCGCCGTGGTGCGCCAGATGCTGCCTGCCGATCTGCGTGATTATGCGGCTGCCGGTGTTCTGGTATTGGCGATTACTCTGTCCGGCTGGGTGCAATATGCCCGTACCGTGCGTGCGCAGACCATTGTTGAGCGCTCCAAGGAATATGTTCAGGCTGCGCGTCTGCTCAAGGTGCCTGCACGCCGCATCATGATGTATCACATTCTGCCGAACACGCTGACGCCGATCCTTGTGGCAGCGACGCTGAATTTCGGTATGGCAATTCTCACTGAAGCCACGCTCTCCTTCCTTGGTATCGGCATGCCGCCGAGCCAGCCGAGCCTTGGCACACTGATCCGTCTGGGCAACCAGTTCCTGTTCTCCGGCCTGTGGTGGATCACCGTTTTCCCTGTTCTGCAGCTCTGTCTGCTCGTTGTTTCTGTCAACGTGCTCGGCGACTGGCTGCGCGATGCCCTTAATCCAAAACTGAGGTAAAATTTATGTCTGATCTTTTGTTGCGCAATGTGCGCCCGCAGGCAGGTGCTGTCACCGATATTCTGATCCGTAATGGTCGTATCGCTGAATACGGAACCAATCTCAGTGCGGAAGGTGTGGCTGTTGAAGACGGTCAGGGACATATTGTTATCCCTGGTCTGATTGATGCCCATACCCATCTGGATAAAACCAATTGGGGTCTCGACTGGCATGTGAACGGCAAGCAGGCAAGTTTGCGTGAGCGTATTGATTTTGAACGTGAAAAGCGTCTTGAAATCGGTCTCGATCCGCATATTCAGTCGATGCGCCATGCAATCGGCCTGATTGCTCACGGCTCCAGCCATATCCGCAGCCATGTGGATATTGATACGACCCATGGTCTGAAAATTCTCGAAGGCGTGTTTGAAACCCGCGAGAAACTCAAAGACCTGATCGACATCGAAATCGTGGCTTTCCCGCAGTCTGGTCTGATGGTGATGCCGGGTACACTGGAACTGCTGGATGAAGCGCTGAAACAGGGCTGTGAAGTGCTGGGCGGTATTGATCCTTGCGGTATCGACCGTGATCCGAAAGGACAGCTGGATGCACTGTTTGCGCTGGCTGTAAAACATGGCAAGCCGATCGATATTCACCTGCACGAACTGGGTGAGCTCGGTGCTTTCACCATGGAACTGATCTTTGAGCGTATCCGTGCCACTGGCATGCAGGGTAAAGTCGCAATCAGCCACGCTTTCACACTCGGTGCCAATGATTATCTGCGCGTCTCAAGCCTGCTTGAGCAGCTGGCAGAGCTGGATGTTGCCATTCTTACCACCGGCGCGCCTTCTGTTCCGGTTCCGTCCGTGCTGCGCCTCAAAGAAGCGGGTATCCGCATGGGTGCCGGTTGCGATGGTATCCGTGACACATGGGGCCCGTGGGGTCAGCCGGATATGATCGACCGTGCCAAAGTAATCGGCATGAAAAACGGCCTGCGCCGTGACGTTGATCTGGAACATGTGCTGCATATCTGCTCGCAGGGTGGTGCTGATGTGATGCAGCTGGAAGGCTATGGTCTGGATGTTGGTTGCAAAGCTGACATGACATTGCTCACCGGCCAGACACTGGCTCATGCCGTTGTTGATGTGGCACCACGCCCGCTGGTGATTAAAGGCGGCCGCGTTACTGCTCGTAACGGTAAAGCAGTGGTGGAAATGCCATGACTGACAAGACACAATTCACTGCACTTGAAAGCCTGAAACTGGGCGCGCGTCCTGAGGGGCGCACACTGCTCACAGCACAATGGGTGCTTGGGCATATTGATGGCCAGCATCGCCTGTATAAAAACGGTGAAGTGGTGATCGAAGACGGCACGGTGCTGTTTGTCGGTCACGATTTTGCCGGTGAGGTTGCCCGCCGTATTGATCTCGGCAACGCGCTCATCAGTCCGGGTCTGATTGACCTCGATGCACTGTCTGATCTCGACACGACCATTCTCGGTATCGACCATCATCCGGGTTGGGCGAAAGGCCGTGTCTGGCCGAAATCCTATATCGAGAGCGGCCCTTATGAAATGTACAGTCAGGACGAGCTGGCATTCCAGAAGCGTTTTGCTTTCGGCCAGCTGCTGCAAAACGGTATCACCACAGCGGCACCGATTGCCTCGCTGTTCTACCGCGAATGGGGTGAAACCGTTGCGGAATTTGATGCGGCAGCGGATGCGGCCGGTGATCTCGGCCTGCGTGTTTACTTAAGCCCTGCTTACCGTTCCGGCGGCATGATGCTGGCGGAACCGGGTAAGATTGTACCGGTCTTTAACGAAGAGCGCGGTTTTGCCGGTCTTAAAGATGCGGCTGATTATATTGCCCGTCAGAATGGCCGTCATGGTGATCTGGTACGTGGTATGCTGGCGCCGGATCGTGTCGAAACCTGCACCGCTGATCTGTTGAAGCGCACACAGGATGTGGCGCGTGAGCTGGATTGCAAAATCCGTTTGCATATGGCGCAGGGTCAGATGGAAGTGGAAACCGTGCGCAGCCTTCACGGCACCACTGCTCCGGTCTGGCTCAACAGCCTTGGCGTGCTCAATGACCGGATTATTGCTCCTCATGCCACCAATGCAACTGATGAAGACTTGACACTTTATGCGCAAAATAATGTGTCGATCATTCATTGTCCGCTGGTTTCAGCCCGTGGCGGCAGCACATTGAAGTCGTTCTCCAGTGTGAAAAAGCGTGGCATCAATATTGCTATGGGCACCGACACCACACCGCCCGATATGCTGATGAACCTGCTGATCGGGTTGATTACCTGCCGTATCAATGACGGTACGCCGGAGAGCATCCGCTGCGCTGATCTGTTTGATGCTGCCACACTGGGCGGTGCCAAAGCCTTGGATCGTGATGATCTTGGTCGCCTGCAGACGGGTGCCAAGGCAGATATTGCTGTGTTCGGTCTTGATGATACATTCATGGCGCCAAGCATTGATCCGATCACCACGCTGGTTACCGGCGGTTCCGGAAAAGTCACCAAAGCCGTGTTTGTCGATGGTCGTCTGTCGATGCGTCACGGTGAAGTTGCAGGCATTGATATGCAGGCAGCACGCGCACAGGCGCAGGCGCAATATGACGGCCTGATCGCCAAATATCCTGAGCGTTCCTACAATAATCCGCCGGTATCAGAGATTTTCCCGCCGAGCTATCCGCTGGCAGGCAAACATGGAGAGGAAGCATAATATGGCAGATACCTCATCCAATAAACCGACCCTTGAGGTCAAAAATCTGCGGGTGGATTTTCCGGGCAGACGCGGCACACTGACTGCCTTGTCCGATGTCAGCCTGTCGATTATGCCGGGAGAAATTCTTGGCGTGGTTGGTGAATCCGGTGCCGGTAAATCCATGACCGGTCTGGCTGTACAGGGCTTGCTTGAATCGCCGGGGCATATTGCCGGTGGTGAAGTTTTGCTCAATGGCCGCCGCATTGATAATCTCAGCGATAAAGAAATGCAGAAAATCCGTGGCCGTGAAATCGGTGCGATTTTTCAGGACCCGCTGACCTCACTCAATCCGCTTTTCACAATCGGATCGCAGCTGGTGGAAACCATTACCCAGCATTTAGCCTTAAATCGCACACAGGCGCTGGAACGGGCGATTTCGCTTCTGAAAGAAGTGGGTATTCCCGCACCGGAAGACCGGATCAATCATTATCCGCACCAGTTCTCCGGCGGTATGCGCCAGCGTGTGGTGATTGCACTGGCGCTGGCCGCAGAACCGAAGCTGATTATCGCGGATGAGCCGACAACCGCGCTCGACGTGTCTATTCAGGCGCAGATCACTTCGCTTTTGCGTCGCCTCTGCAAAGAACATGGCACAGCGGTAATGCTGGTGACCCATGATATGGGCGTGATTGCGGAAACTGCTGACCGTGTGGCGGTGATGTATGCCGGACGTCTGGTGGAAAACGGCCCCGTTGAAACCGTACTGAAAAATCCGAGCCATATGTATACGCGCGGTTTGATGAGCTCCATTCCGGCGCTCGGTAAACGTGTGGAACGGCTCAACCAGATTGACGGCTCCATGCCGCGTCTCGATGCTATTCCGAGCGGTTGTGCCTTTAATCCGCGTTGCGTGAAAGCCTTTGACCGTTGCCATAAGGAACGGCCTGATCTGATGCCGGTCGCCGGCGGATCAGGCGTCAGTGCCTGCTGGCTCAATGCGGGAGCTGCCTGATGAATGATATTGTTATGAAACAGTCACCTGCCGCGCTTGAAGTCAAAGACTTAAGCATCTGCTTCGATGTTTCCGCGCCATGGCTCAATCGTGTGATCGAGCGCAAACCGCGCCAGATGCTGCATGCGGTCAATGATATCAGTTTCAGCGTGCCGCAGGGCGGGTGTTTGAGCCTCGTTGGTGAATCCGGTTGCGGCAAGTCCACCGTGGCGCGTCTGGTGACCGGTCTTTACCGTCCGAGCAATGGCGAAATTCGTTTTGCACCGTCCAAAAACGGTGCGCCGCTGTCGGCACATATGATCTTTCAGGATCCTTATGCCAGCCTCAATCCGCGCTGGCGGGTGCACAGCATTATTGCTGAACCGCTGCGTGAACTGAAGCTGCGCAAGACCGAGGCCGAGATCAATGACCGTGTGGAAGAATTGCTGAAAATCGTTGGTCTTGCACCATCGGACGGCAAGAAATTCCCGCATGAATTTTCCGGCGGTCAGCGCCAGCGTATTTCGATTGCCCGTGCACTTGCCGGTGAGCCGGAATTTCTGGTCTGCGACGAGCCGACTTCGGCTTTGGACGTTTCTGTGCAGGCGCAAATTCTCAACCTGATGCGCAAGCTTCAGGATGAGCTTGGTCTGACCTTCCTGTTCATCAGCCATGATATGAGCGTTGTCCGTCATATGTCGGATCGTATTGCGGTGATGTATCTGGGGCGGATTGTTGAGGAAGCGGACACGGAAACCCTGTTTTCCGATCCAAAACATCCTTATACACGCCTGCTTTTGGAAACGATCCCGAATATTGCCGAACCGCATCGTGACCGTGTGATCGGTGGTGGCGAAGTACCAAGCCCGCTGAAACCACCTTCGGGTTGTACTTTCCATCCGCGTTGTGCCTTTGCCGACAGCCGCTGCTCGGCAACAAAACCGGAAATGAAAGCCTATGATGA
>NZ_ANNO01000088.1:0-3614 GCF_000409565.1 Pseudochrobactrum sp. AO18b | reverse complement strand
GCAGGCCCCTTGCGGGGTAAGGCCGCTGCGCGGTTAAAAGGGATAAAGGTAATGCGAAATTTAAAACAGCTTTGTGCTGCTCATACAAAAGCGCTAAATTCCGGTGAAAACACTGAAGAAAACCTGCGTAAAGAACTGCTGGATTTCCAACCAAAAAACAAAAAACAAGAGCAAACAAAACTTGCATATTTTGCTGCTTTTGTATTGCGTCAAGGTAGCGATTTAAAGGAATCTGAGAAGCAGAAACTGATTGGAAAGCCCGTATAACGGGCTATCTAAGCGAGCCTTTAATCGACTAGAACAGCTTGCCAAGCGCCGTTATTCTTGGCGAATAAAACTTGTGCCGATTGCATACCACCATACTTCGGCATCAAACTGTATTCCACGACACATATAACACCGAGGCCATTATTATTCTTTGCGCAGTCACCGAGTTTCATCTTAGCGTCCGGATAAGCCTTATTAGCAGCACGAAACGCAACTTGGGCTTCTTCCTGAGTTGGGCTGACTGCCTCCGGTGCCATTGGCTCGATGATTGTAATTGAACTATTGGACTGCATAATGGTTGCAGTCCCGATGCCTATACCCAAAGCAAGCACCACAGCTATAATCAAGACAATGCTATTATTACTCATATGTTTCTCCTTTGGGTTGTATGATTGAATTAAGTGCAACCTTCTTCCACAATCTTACAGGTGGATGCACCACATTTATTCATTGCATTTTGTTTTGCGTCTTTAAGAGTGGTTGCGCTTGCTACGCCAAAATCACCGCTCTGTTCATTCACAGCAAGCACAGCACAATAATTGTATGGGAATGTTCCATCATCATCATTGATATGTCTATGATTACGGAAGGTTTGCACGATACTGCAATCTGTTCCGCTCACGCTTAAACAATGTTTCACAGCTGTATCTTCAGCTTCTTGGCGTGTATCTGCCCCCCAAAAAATACCGCGCTTTTGATCAACTTTTGAGTACGCAATAGCGCCCCAAATTCCGATACTGTCACTCTCAGGTGGTGTAGGTACTTGATCGAGAATTACAGGGTCAGCAGCTAATGCAGAGCCTGATATAAATACCGAGACGATGCAGATTGTTTTAAAGAAATTTCGCATTTTTACACCTTAATAAAGACCGCGTGTTGAGTTTGGTTTAGTGACTTCAACACTTTTCTTTTCTGCGGCCGGTGCTGACCGGACTACAGCTTTAGGTTTTGTGCTTGGAATGGATTTTGTTTTGGCTACTTTATCAGCGGCAGCTTTTTCATTCGCTGTTTGCGTTGCGATTTCTTTCGCGGCCTTGGTTGATACAACTGTTCCATATGGATCATTTCCAGCAGCGTTTAAGGCTTGCTCATACCCATCCATTTTCATGGTTATCTTAATGGCTTTTTCTTCCTCGGACGGGCTAAAGCCAAGTGCTGTGTAGGAAAATCCTATACGCGAAGATTGCGTAATTGCAGACTGAACAAATCCTTCAAATGGAAAACCGCTAATACAAAATGTTGGGGTACAACGAAATTCATCTTTCTCAATTGTTTTCTCCAGACCTGAAAAAGATATTCTTAATCCATCATCAGTTTTTAAAAACGAAGGTAAAACAATAATTGCTACAGGTTTTTTTTCTTTGTTTTGTGCAATTCTAAATTGGACGGTATAAACGTCCTCACCTTTTTTTTGTTCAACTGCACATATGCGCAAATTCTTTGAAGGTCGAATTTGGCAAGACATATACCAGTCACCAAAGCCTCGTTTTAATTCTATCAAATCGCCCATATCTAGTTCTTCACCAGCTTCATAAACTGTTGCAGATTGAAGATATGATAAATCCAGCCCTTTATCGGTTTCTTTGAAGGCTGCTTCAATGCGATTTTCTACAGGTGTTTGTGCCTGTGCAAATGTTGCAACTGGCATTAAACAAAATGTAGATATGAATTTAATGAGCTTGTAGTTCATACGCTCAACTCCATGTAACTGAAAACGCAAAAGGTCGCTTTACAGCGACCTTGATTAGTGCGTTCAATTCAAAGTCCAACTCGCGGCAGCATTCCACGATGTATCGTTAGACTGGAATGAATGACCAACAGCTGCATTCAACCGAAAACGTCCGTTCTCGGTTGTGTAACCAACGCCAGCTGCAATGGCTTGTGCATTTTTAAATCCACCTAAGCCACCTGCAATCGAAGCCTTGCCAGGACGATCATCATATCTCAAACCAGCTGCTGCCATTGCCGAGGCAATACCGCCGCGTGCTTCTTTCTGAACGTCAGAAACCTGACCGGCCAGAGCATCCAATCGATTATCTGTGTAATCACGTAATCCCTGTATGCCACGATTAACTTGTCCAACTGTTGCAGCATCACTTGAGGCCACACCGTCAGACAAGTTTGAAATTTTCACAGTTTCAGCTGAGTTTCCACCTTGTAATGTAATGGTGTTTGAGCGTGATCCATCTTCATTTCTATCATAAGAAACACGGTCTTTGACCTGACCATAATTTGCAGCATCATTATCTGCAACACCGTCTGCAAGGTTGGTAATAGATACAGGTTTTCCAGTTCCATCACCGATAAGAGCGACGGTATTTGTAGGATTACCTTTTTCGTCAGCAACGTATTGGACACCAAGTTTATTCGTTGCGATAAGTGCATCGCCCACATTGTTGTAGGTTGCACCGCCTACTGTGTATGTAGGGGCGTTTACAGTTCCATCATTATTGATGGAAGCGCCACCACCTAAGCCAGCGAGCGCACCATTCAGCTGATCAACATTCACAGCATCTTTGGTGTCGATACCAGCTGCCACATTGCCCAACTGAACATTATTGCCGGTTCCATCATTGAGCGTAACACCACCGGTTTTATTACCATCTTGATCACGATTATAGAAAACAGCACCATCATTGATAGCTGCAATATCTTTGTCGTGACCATCTAAACGATTATCTTGCTCAATGTCTTTGTTGCGCAAATCTGTTATGTCTTTGTCATGTCCGTCTAAGCGACCGTCCTGCTCTTTATCTTTGTCACGCAGGTCAGATATATCTTTATCATGACCGTCGAGACGACCGTCCTGATCTTTATCTTTATTTGTAATATTAGTGATATTATCGGTTATTTTGTCGATTGATCTATTAATATCATCAATCGAGCCTGAACCGAGGGATGCAGAAACGTAGGGATTTGGATAAGGCTGATTTGTTGGGGTGCCACCTCCACCAACCAACGAATTTAGAATTTCATGAACAGGTCGAAGTCTGCCATTTTTATCAATACCCATAGCAACATCGCCTTCGGCGCAAACTGCATTTACTGTATATGTTGTAGTTTCGCCTTCCGGCCCTGTTCTACCTGTTTTTGAGTAAGACGCACCACCATGATAGCCGTCTTTGACAGCGCAGCTTTTATCATTAGCATATGCATCACTGCTCATTAAACCAATCATAATAAATGCGGTGCTACACATAAGGGTAGTGATTGTTACGCGTGAAACGTGTTTCATGCAGTCGTTCCTTTAAATAAGACGAGTCTGAATAGCCCCGAGTTTATTAGACACTCTTCGTCTTCAGTTTGTGGTTCTGTTCAAAGTGTGCTGGTGACAGCATACCATTTCT
>NZ_ANNO01000087.1:0-10107 GCF_000409565.1 Pseudochrobactrum sp. AO18b | reverse complement strand
TTAGAAATGGTATGCTGTCACCAGCACACTTTGAACAGAACCACAAACTGAAGACGAAGAGTGTCTAATAAACTCGGGGCTATTCACTCACACCAATCCATTCTGTCCAAATGCCGGCAAAGAAAAACAGTGGTTGGGTCGTATTAATAGCAAACCAATGAAGGTTCTTCTTTCCTGTCTTCGGATCCGGCTCCTGCGCATACTCGCTGAATGATGTTGCCGGAACAAGACATCGGTTAGCAACATCAAGCCACCGCTGCCAATGGCGGGATGAGATATTCCGCACATTTGTTATGCCTTCGTCGGCCTCGCCTTTGACGCACATCGGCGGGGTTGGCATGCCCCATCTGCTTAATGCTAACTCTGGTCCATCCAGATTGTTGCGCAATATTGGCGCCGGATAATCAGGGTAGATATTTTCATCAAATGATGCGCCGTTTGTTAGATCAATATATGACCCGACGGCCTGCTTCAGCTGAGCACTATGCATTTTAATATTATAGATATTGCACATTTCACCCTCCGCTTCTTTAGAAACGCAGAAACGTACTTTTGGTTCAAATCGCGAATATCAACGGCACATCAAATGATAGATTAAGGTTGTGAAACGCGCTGATGAGGTTCGTTTTACATAATTTGATTGTTCTGTAATTTTTAAAAAAACAGGAACCCAACGCTTGCGAATGCATTTACTTACACGAACACCAAAGCATGGTCATCACAGAATCGCAGGAAAATCAGAGTGCATAAAGATTATTGAAAAGAACTATCATGGAAAATAAATCAAAAAATCTAATAATATGGGAGACTGCAGCTTTCAGCCCAGATCAAGGCATAGGAACAAAGTTGCGGTCACTATACAACTCTCTAAGAGATGAGGAAATACCTGAGAACTTAATGAAGTTACTAAATGAATTGGATAAAGCAGAAAAATCTAAATAAAGATTTAAGTGGTATTGCTGGGAGATGTTTAACTATGAGTGACAATCCGTCGTGTTTTAAAAAGAGCCTAATAGAGTCGCTGCCGGATTTGCGCGCTTTTGCAAGATCTCTTATTAGAAATGCGGATAAGGCTGATGATTTGGTACAGGATACAATTTTAAAGGCGTGGGCAAAACAAGATTCCTTTGAAGTTGGCACGAACATTAAAGCTTGGCTTGTCACAATACTGCGCAATGAGTTTTATAGCCAGATGAGGAAGCGTGGACGTGAAGTGCAAGATAGTGAAGGCACTTATAGTAACGCCATGGCAATACATCCCGCTCAATATGGTTCACTGGATTTAAAGGATTTTCGAAAAGCGCTTGATCAACTCCCTGACGATCAGCGTGAGGCGATCATCTTAATAGGCGCATCAGGTTTTTCTTATGAAGAGGCCGCTGAAATCTGTGATTGTGCAATCGGAACCATAAAAAGTCGTGTTTCAAGAGCAAGGTCACGATTACAAGAGTTACTTGAGATCGAGAGCCTCGGACATTTTGGCCCGGATCTATCGTCCGCTCATGTAGCTCTTAGGAGTTTTGTATAAGGACTCCTTAAAAAATAATATTAAAGTCGCCCTGCAGTGTTTTTAAGAGACATTCGTATCAGTTGATGCTTAAAAGCAAGTTATGCAACTGCCTCTTAAGCCTTTTGGTGATTCCTTTGAATAATGTTCACTACTTTTTATCTGAGGTTGGAATATCAGCGGATGAAATAAGGGCTTTTGATTGGTCGAAAACACCACTCGGTGATCCTGAAAAATGGCCAGTGCAGTTAAAGACGACTGTCCAGCTTATGCTCGCATCACGCTTCCCAAAAGCCATTGTCTGGGGTGAAGAGTATACAACCCTCTATAACGATGCATTCAGAAATATCCTTGGTGCCAAGCAAAATTGCATGGGACAATCTTTCAGAGATATATGGAGTGAAGCTTGGCCAAATATTGAGCCAATGATACTTGATGCCTATCAGGGTAAGGCGACATTTATCGAAGATTTCCCGTTAGTTATTAATCGTCACGGTTATCCAGAAAAATGCTATTTTACATTTTGTTATAGCCCGATCATTGATGAAACGGGGCGTGTTTTGGGCATGATTGATACCGTCATTGAAATGACGGAAAAAGTCGAAGCTGTTCAGAACGCCGTCGTCATTAATGCTGAATTATCCCACAGAATTAAAAATACATTCAGTGTGGTTCAAGCGCTAGTAAATCAAACATTTCGTAAAGCTGATTTAAAAGAGGCGGTTCCAGTGTTTTCACGAAGGCTTCACGCTTTAGCAAAAGGACATGAAATTTTACGCTTGGGCGGCACCTCTAATGGAACAATTGAGCAAGTTATCACGTCGGTTTTTGAATCTTTAGCTAGTAAAAGCAAAATAGTTTTAGAAGGGCCTCAAATTCTGATCGGTCCTAAAGGTGTAATGTCAACTTCACTACTAATAAATGAACTGACTACGAATGCTATCAAATACGGTGCTTTATCAGTCCCTGATGGCTCCATATTAGTTAATTGGAGAGTCAGCAATGAAGGTGATACTTCCACATTAATTTTAGAGTGGCGTGAGCGAAATGGGCCGATAGTCAAAGTTCCGACTACAAAAGGTTTTGGCTCACGTTTAATTAAAATGGGGCTTATGGGGATTGGCGCTTCAAATGTTTATTATAATGAAGATGGTTTGCATGCCGTCTTTACCGCGCCATTCCAACAAATCCAAGAAGAAGGTAGGCTATACAGCTCTGGAAGCCGTTTGACACGATAGTCGGGCATTAACGGAGAAGAGAATGATCTCAGTCAGGTCTCAGTTATCTGGTATTCACATCTCATGAGGTGTGAACATCATAACTTTTGAGATTTTATGTATTTCGGGATAATTTCCTATACCATTCATTGATCTGCTCTCTTACCTGTTCAGGTGTTAGATTGTAGCGCTGTTGTATTTTATGCTCCAAAGCATTCTGTTCGCCAGCTATTTCGTCTAGTTCGTCAGATGTTATGTTGCCCCATTGTTCACGGATGTTTACTTTATAACGCCGCCAGTCCGCTTTGATTTCATTCCAGTCCATTCATCTCTCCCAAGCTCTTTTGTAACATGTGCTGAACAAGGCATATGGCTCCTTCCGAAATTTTAATCGGGCATGCTATGTTCATTGGTTGTATTTGAATCCATGATGCTCTCACTTTCAGAAATATAGCTTCCATAAATTTCTGCGCCGAACCAAACCAAAGCAACAATAATCATGCTTGAGATTAAGACGATGAGAACAGGCCGGCCTTTTTGACCCTGCCGAGCTTTTTGCGGTGGAATTTCTTTCATGGGACACTCCTTCGGTTAGAACCTTTGATTGGTTAACTAACGGAAGGAGGGTTCTGTTCCCAAAAAAGAAAATCGGAAACTGCTATTTTGAAGCGTTCTGTGGTATAATATTGCTTCAATAGCCTAAGTTGAACGCATATGTGGAACATGTAAATAACGAAGGGCTCAGCCTATGCACATCGCAATTCGCCAAGATAATTCGCACACCAATGATTGATATCATTTTCCTGCAGGTGCTTAATCATAGAAGAATAACGATATTGTCGTTCATTCTGGGACATGTTCAATGCATGACGAATAGCCTGCGAAACGGACTCTTTGTCGTAAGGGTTGACCAGCAGAGCGCCGTCCAGTTCGCGTGATGCGCCTGCAAATCGAGAAAGCACTAATACACCAGGGTCGTTTTTATCTTGTGCTGCAACATATTCTTTCGCAACCAAATTCATACCATCCCGAAGCGGTGTTACTAATCCGACCTTTGCGTGACGATACAGGCCTGCGAGAATATTGCGATTTAATGAGCGGGTAATGTAACGGATAGGCGTCCAATCTACAGCAGCAAGTGCGCCATTGACGCGACCGGCATATTCAGCCACCATACTTTGCATCTCAGCATATTCCGGTACTTCTGAACGGGACTTTGGTGTCACCTGCAGAAAAGTTACTTTGCTTTTATACTCGGGATTGTTCTGTACGAAATGCTCAAATGCTTCTATTCGGTTTGTTATTCCCTTTGAATAATCAAGACGGTCGACCCCGATAATGAGGTCTCGTCCTGTCATGCTTTCGCGCATACGCCGGACGAGGGCACTCTTTTCTGACCGTTGGGCAGTGTCAGTGAATTTATCTGTTTCAATACCAATCCCGAATTTCCCGACTTTAAATTCATGACTGCCGGTTTTGAACCGGTTTTCGCCTAAGGGAGTAGCAATATTTTCCCGCGAGATGCAGCCGATGAAGTTTTCGAGGTCATAATCTGTTTGAAAGCCAATCAAATCATAGGACACTAACCCGCGCATAATGGTTTCATGAACAGGGAGTGTGAAGACGATATCTGCCGAAGGCCAAGGGATATGGAGGAAAAAACCGATCCGGTTTTTAACACCTAAACGACGTAGTTCCGCAGCCAGAGGGATGAGATGGTAGTCGTGAACCCAAATAATATCATCAGGCTGAATAAGTGGTTGTAACTGTTCAGCAAAAAGACGATTAACCCGGAAATAACCAGCCATATCTTTTCTCTCATAATCAATGAGATCCAGCCGGTAATGACACAGTGGCCATAGCATACGATTAGCGAAACCGGCATAATACTCATCAACGTCGGTGCTGGCTAAATCCAACAGCGCATATTCAATATTATCGTGCTTTTGAATGTTTACCTGAGGTTGCGGTAGGTTATCGGATATTATCTTACCGGACCAGCCCATCCAGAGGCCGCCCTTTTTCTCGAGTGCAGCTTGCAGAGCAACAGCAAGACCCCCGGCAGGCGCATTTCCATGTTTATCCGGCAAAGGAACCCGGTTGGATATGATAATTAGTTTTCCCATTTTTTTGTCCCCTGTCAGTTTATACTTTATTTGTAGGATGATTGATGGCGGGGTTAGGAACTCTCAGGGTTCCTTGTGCTGCAACGACTTCGGTGAGCCAGTTTCTGAGCGCGGAAGGCGACGATATAAGGCTCATTGCACAACTTTGTTGGAGTGACGCGGCGATCTTCACAGATGCGCCTGAATATTTGTGCGCTGCCGCAAACATAGCTTCATCGGTTACATCATCACCAAAAGCGATTGGTATGCGAGACTGGAAAACCGCTTTAGCCATGAAGTGATCTAAAGCTGAGCCCTTGTCAGAACCGGCAGGCCGTAACTCAGCAACCATTTTTCCATGTTGCACAGTCCACTTGTCGCCTATTATTGAAGCTGCTTTATTGATTATATCTGTGGTCGTTTTCTGCAGGCGGGGATTGCTTCGATAATGCAACGCGAGAGCGACTTCTTTAGCTTCCAGTTTTATTTCGGGATAATCAGTTAGCGTATCTTCGATATAGCGTTTAGCGGTACAGAAACTATCATCTATTTTAAGTACGCTTATACTCCCGTCGCTGTTACGAATTTGAGCGCCATGCAGCCCAGCAATTTCAAAGCTATGGGAGGGAAATATTGTATCAACAAAACTGACCGGACGTCCTGTTATGAGTGCTAATGCGCCGTCAAGATGCCAGTGCAAATGAGATAGAATGTCATATAATTGTTGTGGAATTTGTATTTTATCCGGAGCTGAGGCGATATCCAGCAGCGTTCCGTCTAAGTCAAAGAAAAATGCATACTTTGATAGTGCGCCTTTATCATTTTTCAAATGGCTTAACTCAGGGATTAAAACTTGATTGTATTCAATGTTTTCCCTTGTCAGGGTGGTACTCATTGTCTGTGTTAACCTTACTGAAAAAGAAACAGTGACCAATTTTATAAATAAATGAGTTTTTGCTCATTCAAAGGACGATGGAGTAGCCTGGCAGTGTCCCAAGGAGCGGTCATCCAACCATCCAGCTCATCTGTATTGGTCGGTATAACCGGTAGCGAAATGGGAGTGTCTTGATCTCTAATAGAGGATGCCTTTGTCGTAAGAAAAATCAAACGAACTATGACTTTTCTCACCCTCTTGTGGGTCTCGGGTTCCAACTCATTCTGTCCATATGCCGGCAAAGAATAGTAGCTTTCCGGTCGTGTGTGTAGTGGCAGCCATCGGGCATCATTGCCAGATAAAGCGGCGGACTTATGTGTTTGTTTGCAAAAGGCTATGGCTGGTATCAGGCAGCGATGAGCAACAGTCTGCCATTTCTGCCAGTGAGCTACATCACTTTGCCGGATGTGTGTGATCCCTTTATCATTTATATGTTTTACAGCTTTGTCGGGAGAGGGCATGCCCCAGCTACTAAATCCGAGTTCAGGACCATCTAAATTATTACGTAAGATAGGTGCAGGAGAATCTGGATAGATGACTTCGTCAAAAGATCTTCCGTCTGTCAGATCAATATAAAAGCTTACAGACTTTTTTAAATCTGCAGGAGTGAACTGGATAGCATAAATATCAGACATAACTCCTCCTCTCAGAGATGTATCATGACATGTTGCGATGCAGGAGCAAAAGCTGTTGCATAAATGAAAAAGCTCCCTGACGGGAGCTTTTGCGGGTTACCACGTCTGTCGGTTGTACCAATCATCAATGTCTTTTTTGACGCGATCTTTTTCAATTCCGTACCGCTCTTGAATTTTTCCTTCAAGCTGTTCACGGCGTCCGTTTACCTGATCCAGATCATCGTCAGTCAGCTTTCCCCACTGCTCTTTGATCTTACCTTTGATCTGCTTCCAATTCCCTTCAACTCTGTTCCAATCCATTAGGATTCTCCTTCGTTTAATGGTTTTGATACAATGAACTAACGAAGCACAACGAGAATGGTTCAATAAAAGCTGATAAAATTTACATATTTAACATCGTCTACTAAGTGCTGGAGTTTTCGAATTGATGTAGTTGCTGCCCACAAACAGGGTGCTGGTCTGTAATATTGGCGCTTTAAATTAATTTCGGAACCAAGATAGCCCTGTAACATTCCTTTTATGAGCGGTGGCCGTGTCAACCGAACATGATGGTAATGAAAAACACTTTGATTTTTTCGGTTTCTCATTGTGGCCAACGAAATGGCAGACGAGTTTCTATCCCATCCGGCTATCGTTCACATAATTATTTTATGGGAGAGAGCCGTGTCACAATCTTCAAAAAACTCAAATAAAGCAAAAATTACTGCCTCCCGACAAAGGAAGCTGCAAGCGCAGGTTTCCGATAAGAAAACGAAACATTCATACGAGTCTGAAACTGGTGCACGTGAATATCCGGTTCCACCTTTTCCGAAGCAAAATATAGCTAAGCCAGGGTCTGAAGCAGTTTTGAAACCCGAGCCCATGTACGATGCGCCGTACTACTCAGGATCAGGAAAACTACAGGATAAGGTAGCACTTATTACAGGTGGAGATTCCGGCATTGGGAGAGCCGTGGCAGTTTTATATGCGCGTGAAGGTGCAACCATTGTAGTTTTATATCTCGAGGAGAAAAAAGACGCCGAGCTTACAAAGCAAATGATCGAGAAAGAGGGGCGTGAATGCCTCTTAATTCAGGGAGATGTGCGGGATCTGGAATTTTGTGAAAAAGCTGTTTCCGATGCTGTAAAAACCTTTGGCAGGCTTGATGTCCTGGTTAATAACGCAGCTTTTCAATTACATGCTAACCGCTTTCAGGATTTGTTGCCGGAGCATTTCGATGAGTCAATACAGACCAACTTGTATGGTTATTATAATATGACAAAAGCTGCATTGCCTTTTTTGAAAAAAGGAGCGGCGATTGTTAATACCGGTTCCGTCACAGGATTGAGGGGAAGCAAGAAGCTCGTTGATTATTCAATGACCAAAGGTGGTATTCACGCCTTTACCCGTGCACTAGCCGCTAATTTGCTATCAGACGGCATTCGGGTGAATGCGGTAGCTCCCGGGCCTGTATGGACCCCGCTCAATCCTGCCGATAAAGAGGCTGCTGATGTTGCTGAGTTTGGGGCTGACACCCCAATGAAAAGACCCGCGCAGCCGGAAGAACTTGCACCCGCTTATGTGTTTTTAGCTTCTGAGCAAACAGCGAGCTACATAACGGGAGAGATTTTACCTGTAATAGGTGGATATTGATAAAATAATGGCCTTGGGCTGACGCGCCAAGGCCCTTAACTTCATAAAATAAACGGCTAATTCTCCGGAGTCGTTTGTAATGAGTGAGGCGCTTCCTGAGTGCCTACAGTTGGTTTGCTGGGTTTGTTTACTACCCATACTAAAAGCATCAACAGCACCACTATTAAAATCAGGTAGCCATATTTCATAGTGCATAGCTCCTTCATGCATTGATGACTGCCCGGTACCAACCCGGACAGTCATCATAAATATGTGTGCGTTATGGCGTGGTATTGGTTTGCGGAGTAGCCGGAGCGGGGGATGCCGGCATTTCCGTTGGGCTCTTTTTGTTTGCAGCTGCGGGATCAGCTACACCTTCTGGGAAAAGCGATGAACGGTCGAAAGTCGGCGCAGCATTCAGCTCTTCTTTGGTTGTTTTAATGACTAGCCATTTCTTACCATCGCTACGCATAGCAAGCTGTAATTGATCTGGGCTTACCGCTACATCTTTTTCACCTACACCCAAAAAACCACCAACACCGATTACAGCAGCTTCAATCTGACCTTCGGGACTCGTAATAAGGTCATTCAATTTACCGACAGACTGTGCGCCATTTTCCGAGCTATCATAAACGGATTGTCCGATGAATGATGAGACAAGAAGCTGCCCTGGCTTTGCTTCCAAAAAGCCAACCTTATTGGTTTCAGCAGCTGTATCCGAAGGTTGATTTCCGAACATGTTCTGCGTTTTAACGGTGGTTTGAAGCTGCTGCTCCATTGGCGCACTTGGCGTGGTAGTGGTGTCGCTAGTCTGAGCATAGGCCGCACTACCAATAAACAAGGCACACGACGTTGCCAGAAGTTTAGCTCTCAACATAACTATCTCCTTTGCACGTATGTTACAATTTTCTAACATTCGAGCGGCGGAATAGTTCCAAAATATAATTTCAGTTTTTTTCAGATTGGCTTTTTAGAGCTGCATGATGTTCGATTTTATCTCTTAATTTTTTGAGTTCCTCCAATGGCAGATGCTCAATTCCAATGACCCTTTCATCGGCATTTTTTAGCGCGTCAATCAACTCATCAACCTTTGTGTGAAGAGCGCATGAGTCTCTATTTTGTGAGTTTTGAATAAGAAAAACCATTAAGAAAGTTATTATTGTTGTAGTTGTGTTTACAATTAATTGCCATGAATCAGAATAATTAAAGAATGGACCTGATAGTGACCATATAATTATAAATGTAATCGCTATTAAAAATGATC
Organism: Pseudochrobactrum sp. AO18b; assembly: GCF_000409565.1. Classification (NCBI taxonomy): domain Bacteria; kingdom Pseudomonadati; phylum Pseudomonadota; class Alphaproteobacteria; order Hyphomicrobiales; family Brucellaceae; genus Pseudochrobactrum; species Pseudochrobactrum sp. AO18b. The sequence continues at coordinate 834 of NZ_ANNO01000087.1, read as the reverse complement.
CATAGTGCCCAGTAATTTTGGATATTTCCTCGCTTAGATCAGAGAAATATTTACCCATTTCGATCTCCCATATTATTTTCATTTATTACATTATGTTATCGCTTGATTGATGCTGAATTTTGGAACAATCAGATTTCCTCTTCGTTAGTAAAATATCAACAGGAGGTTATATGATGAAACTCAAACTGATCACTTTGACATCTGCGTGTATTTTTATGACTGCAAGTGCTTTTGCTCAATCAGGGGCTAATCCACAAAGCACGCAGACTGACACTACTAAGACACCAGCAATTGTCACGCCGGATTCAACCAATCCTGCGGCACCGGTCAAAGGTGAGAACAGCTTCACAGAAGATCAGGCAAAAGAAAAAATTGAATCTGCCGGATTTACTGAAGTCAAAATGCAAAATCTGGATACTGACGGCATTTGGCATGCAACAGCTCAGAAAGCCGGTGCGAGTGTGAATGTTCTTATGGATTATCAGGGTAACGTAACAACAGCCAATCCATAATATCACAATCGAATTGCTTTATATAAAAGGGAGAAGATTATGAAAAATATTACAGCGCTATTTGATAACTACTCAACCGCCAAACAGGCCGTTCGGGATTTGGAAGCAGCAGGTATCCCTTCAGATGATATCAGCATCGTCACTCATGACGCGAACAAAGAATCCGGAGCCGCTGAAGGAGCTGGAGTAGGTGCAGGTATTGGTGCGGCAGTAGGTGGCGCGGGTGGCTTGCTGGCGGGGCTGGGGCTGTTGGCAATTCCGGGTGTTGGACCAGTGGTTGCTGCGGGCTGGTTGGCTGCGACAGCCGCTGGCGCGGCTGGAG
>NZ_ANNO01000086.1:0-3536 GCF_000409565.1 Pseudochrobactrum sp. AO18b | reverse complement strand
TCTTTTTTCTTTATTATTTTCTCAAAAATCAGGCAGCTGATTTCGGCTTGATCAGATTACGCTCCAGCAACAATTCAGCGATCTGAATAGTATTCAGTGCTGCACCTTTGCGCAGATTATCCGCCACAATCCACATGGAAAGACCGTTTTCCAGTGTGATGTCTTCACGGATACGCGAAATGAATGTTGCGTCTTCGCCAGCGCTTTCATAAGGGGTGATGTAACCACCGTCTTCATGCTTATCAACAACCTGACAACCCGGTGCATCGCGCAGGATATCACGGGCTTCATCAGCGCTGATCGGCTTGTCAAATTCAATATTCACAGCTTCAGAGTGACCGATAAAGACCGGTACACGCACGGCAGTGCAGGAAACTTTGATCTTCGGATCCAGCATTTTCTTGGTTTCCGCCATGACTTTCCACTCTTCTTTGGTGGAGCCGTCTTCCATGAAGGAATCAATGTGCGGAATGACGTTGAAAGCAATACGCTTGGTGAATTTCTGTGCTGTGACAGGATCAGCAACAAAAACCGCGCGGGACTGCTGGAATAGCTCGTCCATACCTTCTTTACCGGCACCGGAAACCGACTGATAGGTTGCAACAACAATACGCTTGATGGTGGCCGCATCATGCAAAGGCTTGAGAGCAACAACGAGCTGGGCAGTCGAGCAATTCGGATTGGCAATGATATTGCGCTTGCGGAAACCGTCAATTGCATCCGGATTGACTTCCGGCACGATCAGCGGCACATCGGCATCATAGCGCCATGCGGAAGAGTTATCGATAACCACGCAACCCTGCGCGCCGATTTTTGGTGACCATTCCTTGGAAATATTACCACCGGCCGACATCAGACAAATGTCAGTATCGGAAAAATCATAGGTGTCGAGCGCTTTAACTTTCAGTGTCTTATCGCCGTAAGACACTTCCGAACCCTGACTGCGGCGGGAAGCAAGTGCCACCACCTCAGAAGCCGGAAAACCACGCTCTTCGAGAATATTGAGCATTTCGCGACCCACATTACCTGTGGCGCCGACAACAGCAACTTTGAAACCCATGTGAAAAATCTCCTGTCCCTCTCCGCTTTCACACCAGAAAACCCGTGGCCACGCAGGTTCTCCGCCCCGGGCCTAACCCGGGAGAGGGTGAGCAGGCCAAGGGATCAGACCGTTTTGGTGGTCGTTTTCGAGGTGATTGTCTTCAGGGCAATCATGGCCGTTTTGGTAATACCGAATGCAGGAGAAGCTACACCCATAGCTCCGCCGCCGGAGAAATTTCCGGAAAATGCTGGCAAAACTGATGGCAAAGCGAGGGATTCCACGCGGTGTCTCCTAATTCACTGCTGCTTTTAACGCGATTTTGCCAAGAGTCAATTGCCGTTTATGTCGTCAAAGCCGCCAAATGTTTAAGAAAATACCAAATTTCCAATAAGCTGCGTTTGCATCCGCGCCACGCAGAAAAATATTTCACCATTATTATACTAAAGAATACTGACGCAAATCCCGTTTTCAGTTCATTCTGTCTGCGACTGCTTTGCCAGGCGGCAATAGAAACCGCGCGACTGCAGGCACCTCCGGCCACACCGGCCACGAGACGAATTCCGCATATTGAAAGGCTGAGAATAATCAACACCCGGTGGCAATAAGGGAACTGCCGCAGGGTTTATCCGGGAGGACAAATTATGGCAGCAATTGATGGTGCGCGTGAACGCGCCCCTAAAATGACCAAGGAGGAGCGCAAAGTTATTTTTGCCTCGTCTCTTGGTACAGTATTTGAATGGTATGATTTCTATCTCTACGGCTCACTGGCAATTTATATCGGTGCTGCCTTCTTCAGTGAATATCCTGAAACAACCCGTAATATTTTCGCGCTGCTGGCTTTTGCGGCGGGCTTTCTTGTACGCCCGTTCGGTGCGTTGTTCTTTGGCCGTATCGGCGATCTGGTAGGCCGTAAATATACGTTCCTTGTCACCATTGTGGTGATGGGACTTTCCACCTTCCTCGTCGGTCTGTTGCCGGGCTCGGCATCTATCGGCATTATCGCACCGATCATTCTGATTGGTCTGCGTATGCTGCAGGGTCTCGCACTTGGCGGTGAATATGGTGGTGCGGCCACTTACGTGGCTGAACATGCACCAAACGGACGCCGCGGTTTCTATACTTCATGGATTCAAACTACCGCGACTTTCGGTCTCTTCCTGTCTCTGGTAGTGATTCTGCTGATCCAGAACTCCATGACAGCTGAAGAATTTGCAGCATGGGGCTGGCGTATTCCGTTCCTGATTTCCGTCGTTCTGCTCGGTATTTCCGTCTGGATCCGTATGCAGATGAGTGAATCCCCTGCTTTCAAGAAAATGAAAGAAGAAGGCAAACAGTCCAAGGCTCCGCTGAAAGAAGCTTTTGGTCACTGGAAAAACGCCAAGATTGCTCTGATTGCCCTGTTCGGTCTCACCGCCGGTCAGGCTGTGGTCTGGTATTCGGGTCAATTCTATACGCTGTTCTTCCTGCAAAACGTACTGAAGGTTGAAAGCATCTCGGCCAATATCATGATTGCTATTGCCCTTCTGATCGCAACCCCGTTCTTCCTGTTCTGGGGCTGGCTGTCGGATAAAGTCGGTCGTAAGCCGATCATCATGGCAGGTCTGGCACTGGCAATCTTCACCTATTTCCCGCTGTTTAAAGCTCTCACAGCAGCCGCCAATCCGGCGCTTGCCCGTGCGGAAGCCACCATCAGCGCAACCATCACCGCAGCACCGGGCGATTGTACTTTCCAGTTCAATCCGGTCGGTACAGCCAAATTCACCACATCCTGTGACGTGGCAACCGCCTTCCTGTCCCGCTCTTCCGTTCCTTATACGGTTGAAACCGGCGCCGCAGGTACACCAGCAAGTGTGAAAATCGGTGAAAGCACCATCACATCCTATGATGCGACCGGTGCCGATGCCGCAACCCGTGCACCGGCTTTTGTTCACGATGTGAATCTGGCTCTGCAAAAAGCAGGCTTCCCTCTGGTGCGTAATGCTGCCAAAGTACCGGATGCCAAGCTGGATGCATTTGTTGCCGCCAATCCGGAACTGTCACTGAATGCAGATACGATCCGCGCCGGTGAATCCGTCAGCATGACAGCCGATCAGATGGTTGCTGCCAAACTGGTTCCGGCAGCTGATGCCGCAACAATCGGCGAACAGAAAGTTTATACCATTCCTGATGCAGGCACCTTTAAAATGGTTGCCGATCCGGATGAAGTAAACTGGCCGCTGACCATTCTGATCCTCACTATTCTGGTGATCTATGTGACGATGGTTTATGGCCCGATTGCCGCTATTCTGGTGGAAATGTTCCCGACCCGCATCCGTTATACCGGTATGTCACTGCCTTACCATATTGGTAACGGCTGGTTCGGTGGTCTGCTTCCGGCAACTGTGTTTGCGATGAGCGCTGCCAAAGGTGATATTTATTATGGCCTCTGGTATCCGATCATTATCGCTCTGATGACTTTGATTATCGGTCTGATCTTTGTACGTGAAACCAAAGA
>NZ_ANNO01000085.1:0-4302 GCF_000409565.1 Pseudochrobactrum sp. AO18b | reverse complement strand
TAGTGGCACGCCACACCTACGGTCCCGGCCACTCAGCGGGCTACTTAACCGAGCCCCCCTGCACACAGCACCGCCTACAGCACGTGCCACCGGTGCCACCGCCACCACCCTAAAAGGCAATGTGGTCCCCACGCTGTGGTTGGTCATCTACATGATCAACGGGCTTTGGTCTGCAAAACCCACGCACGGTTTTTGGTCCAAACTTAAATTTTGTTTGTTCCCAGCCAATTTCACGCATCAAGGCAGACAGTCGTTTCATATGACCGTTATGTTGGCGCTCAAACGGAATAGAAAGAACATCTGTCAGCAATTCGGCGGTGGAGATGCGAACTTGTTCGCCTACCGCTTTTCCATTGACCGCAGCCAGCTTTTCCAGCCAAGGGTCGTCCTCCAGACGGTCCTCCTGTTCTGCAGCCGCGACGGCCCAAAGTTCCTGCGGTAGCACAATGCTCTCACCCTCGGCTTCTAGCTTCACCGCTTCCGCCCAAAGCTGATCGCGATCTTGCTTAAGGGCGGGAATGTCTATCTCGCCGGTTTTAACGGGCAAGAAACGGCGATTCCCAGTACGGTCCTTCAAGTATTTGGATTCATTCGTCGTACCAATAAAGATGGCTTGTCGAGGACGTGATTCCGAAAAGCGTCCATAGGCCATTCGTGCCCGATCAACGTCACGTGAAGCGAACGCTTTCATACGTTCGACGTCCCCTTTGTTAAGACCGGACATTTCACTCAACTCGTAAATCCAGACTCCCTCCATGGCTTCCATCTGGGCTTTCGTATCGAGTGTTAGCAATTCATTGTCAGAATGGTTTCCAACGCCAGCGAGAACGCGCAACGCTGTGGACTTGCCGGTGCCTTGTTTCCCTTCGAGGATCACGATCGTATCGAATTTGGCACTGGGTGCTCGAACCCGCCTCACCGCCGCAATGAGCACGATGCGTCCTATCGCTCGGTTTAACGGAGTGTCCTCCGCGTCCATATATCGAATAAGCCAGCCATCGACACGCGAGACGCTGTCCCAAATCAGCCCGTCCAGCATTTGTCGGATCGGATGGAATGTATGCTCCAGACAGAGTTGGTTAACGGCGTCACGAACATTTTCTGCTTTTGGATCGAAGTTGAATTTTTCGATTACAAATGAACGCAATAAAGAGCAGGCATCATCACTAATTTCACCAGCATGTTCGTCCAACATCGTGCCGTTAACGACCTTTCGGTGACGAAACAGATCGTGAGAAAAGGTAAACTCCAAGCGTTGAAGCGCGAGGACTGTATTCCGCATCGTAGGCTTGGGCTGCCCGCTTTTGTCCAAGTCAGGCCAACTATTGGATATTGCGGCCAACGCAGATTGGGCCTGCCGCAATGCATAGGGTAACGGTTTTTTCTTTTCCAACACGGACTGTGCGATTCCGAAAGCTGGATTTATAAGCACACCAGCAATCGTTTCTTTTGAACAGCCAACGCGACCAAGATCACAGGCAACACGGTACACAGTCTCACTACGCGAACGAAATCGAGCGTCTGGCTTATCTCTTGGCCTTTCCGGATCGTCACCAAATTCGATAAGCGAACGAGTAGTAAGCGTCACAGTCGAAGGTAGCGAATCCATGTCGACCGTGACAACCAGTACGTCTTGCGCTACCGAACCTTTTGGGCCAGCTCGATCTGGTCCGTCGCCCAGCGGAAAATCGTTCAGCGAATAGGTCAGCGACCAATCTGCTTTTACAGCTCGGGCAACTGTGGGCTTTCTCCCTTTCACCTGCTTCGTCGCGTTAGGAATGTTCACTGTGCCCGGCAGTCGCATGATACGGTCGATATTATGACAGTTGTCGCCGCCAAGCACATTTGCCAAAGCAATGTTGATCGTTTCAACGCGAACCAAATCGTCATTAGGCTCCTTTAGCTTCCAGTAGGCATGATAACCTCCGCCAGAGAATACAATGACTGTTGGTGGCGGAGAAAAAGCAAGAACACGCTCCAGAGCATCAGGATCATCGATATCGATGTGCAAAAAGTGCGCTATGGCAACATCATTCTTATTAGCTTTCTTATTCATGACGCCGGGGCGCAGGCCATTCACGTGAAAGTAGACGTTGTCTTCGCCTTGCCGCGCCTCGATCCAAGCGCGCATCTCGTCATCTTCACTCGGGGAGAACGTGCTGGCTTCAAGCCTCCCCTTTAGCGGAAGAGCAACCAGATGGCGGCGCTGGCCGGGATACATATGTTCGAGGAACTCTACTGCCTCGTCGCTGTTACCTTCGGGGAAAGTGAACTTGATAGACATTAGTTGACTCCTCCCTGCCTACAGGAGTCGATATGGGCTATCACTTCCGACAGCTTAACCAAGCGCCGCGAATTATACGGCGAATAACTTGGAATGTGACCTGCTTTTATGGCGCGTCGGAGTTGCCACTCCTTCGCGCCGATCTCCTCAGCTGCGTCTTTAATGGTGAAAAGACGCTCAAGCGGGTAGTTCTGCGCAAGTTGATTTTCCATCAACTCATCTCCTAATGATTGGAGGCGAAAATGACGGGCAACAAAAAACGCCGCCCGTGCATCCTCACCCCAGTTTAATGTGGGTGTTGAATGCAACCGGCAGCGCTCTGCAGAACTTTTCGACCTAAAAGAAGTTTCTTCGGTCGTTATGTCTGAAGCACTACGTCATGAAGGCGGAACTACCCGCGCGTCAGCGTTCTTCATCAGCTACGTTGAGAAGCGTGTCAGAATTTTCCATGGATGTAAATCAATTTTCATTCTGTTCACCTTTTGTGGTCGGCGGGACCTCACGCGCGCGCCCATGTAGCTCACACCCTATGACCGGTTCGGAAATCTGTGAAGCGACGGGAGCGAGTTAGTATAGCGTATGGAGGAACAGGCCACGTATCAAAACGATCTATTCTGCCGAACTATCCAAAACCGTCGCTAGTTTTTCAAGGCCGTGCTTGAGTCTCTTATGCTCCACACGGTGGCATGTGGGGCAAAGCAACGCGAAATCCATGACAGTCGTGTACCTTATGCCTTCGTCCATTGGATTCTTATGATGAACATCAAGCAAGCTGCGAGGGTTCACCTTTTGGGGATCTAGGACAGTTTTGGGGTCGAAAGCGCAATGATCGCAGATCAGCTTCCCATTACGACGCCTTTCGCGAATAAATCTCTCGGCGATCCAGGCAGCGCGACGGCGAATTTTTGTGCGGCGTTCCTCCATCATCCCTTCCAAAGCTCGATCGCTGAGGTCTTCGCGAATCAAACGCTCGGTTCTAGGCTCTATCTGGCTCTTCTCGGCGAATGAGATCTCATCTTCAATACCAATCCAAGCATTGTCGGTATGCAGCGACTCGATTTCTAACGAAGCAATTGCCACGCGTTCATGTTCGTTCAATACGCGCAGCGTCGCTGATGAACGTTGATAAAGACGACGATACATCGCGTCACCGAAAACCGCTTTCGCCTTCGGATGGCCTATTATTTTATACGTTTCGACAATTGGAAATGCCACGGACCAGCGGCAGCGCTTACCATCATGCGCCCACATGTCTTGAAGCTTTCTGAAATCCTCGAAACCTATCACATCTTTCAAGGCACGAGATGTCGTACGGAGACGGTGAACCGCAATCAGTCTCCCAGCCAAATCCTTGTGCGCCTCCCGTTCCTGAACATAGGCGGGATCGCGCTCAAAGCCGGGGTTTGGCTCGCTGAATTGTTCAGTTATGTATTCGATGACATAGCCGTTGTCGAACTGCCGCTGAATGGTGCTCTGGCACATGTTGATTGCATTCAAGTTGTCATCAGTCGGCGTGAAGCCTAACCAAGTGGTTGCAGCCAGCCAGTCGGCTTTTGACGCAGTGACGGGCGCCGGTAGGTCTTCGATCTTCATATTGGCACTACGCTTGTTTCTGGTAAGTATTTAGCCCTAAGATGGAAACTTTGTCGTCAGCACAGCCGAGCATATCTGGATATGTTTCAAATAGTGCCATTGCGGCATCAACATTGAAAATCGAGAAGCGCCCCTATCGGCAAAAATTAGTTGTTTCGGTCACTTTCCGGTCACGATCCCATAATTTCACTTTAATTCAATCCAGTTTAGTTCCCTACCATTCCCTCCAATATCCGATATCCCAACGAATACCAACAGAACAGTCCCTCGAGCAGACTGGAGTGAAATCTGCGGAAATCGACTGAAGTACTTTGACGGAATAATTCCTTGTTTGCCAAGGTTGGGGTCGAGGGTTCGAATCCCTTCGCCCGCTCCAGTTTGGTTAGACTTCAAAAGCCGCGCAACAGCGCGGCTTTTTGCTTTTC
>NZ_ANNO01000084.1:0-11722 GCF_000409565.1 Pseudochrobactrum sp. AO18b | reverse complement strand
GCCGCGCCGCGCTGGCTTCTCCACCAGCGGGCCGTTCTTTTCTATCCAGTAGAACCGGAAACGGCCGTTTTCCACACGCCAGCTGATTTCGATATGTCCGTCAGGTGTTGAGAGCGCACCATATTTGACAGCATTGGTGCCAAGCTCATGCAGAGCCATGACCATGGATAAAGCCTGCCGTGACCCAAGCGTAACGGGAATGCCGCTGATGCTGATCCGTTTTTCACCGGCTCCGGCATGAACGGACAGGCTGTTGGTGACAATATCTGCAAGTTCGGCACTGACAGATTTTGCCCCTTGGGTCAGCACGTCCTGTGCTTTGCTCAGCGCCATAATACGGGCTTCGAAGGCGGCTCTTGCATCTTCCGCGCTGGTCGTACTGCGCAATGTCTGATTGGCAATGCCCTGAATAACCGCAAGAATATTCTTACTGCGATGGGCCAGTTCTGCGGTCAGCATAGCCTGCTGTTCTTCTGCATTTTTGCGGTTTGTAATATCCTGTACGATACCACGCATACGCACCACAGCACCCTGATCGTCGCTGATGAGTTCCGTTGAAAGTGCAACCCAGCGCTGTTCATTATTATCCAGCCGGTGAATAAGATATTCGCTATAGCCGGAACGGGGCAAAGCCAGAGAACCGGATTTTGCCGCATCGGTTTTATGCTCGTCACAGTTGCGGGGCGACATCAGCTTTTCAAAAAGCTCAATCGTAATATTGGTGTCCGGCACAATGCCGTAAATCTGCCGGATCTGGTTGGTGACGGTGATGGTGCGGCTGATCAGATTTATATCGAATGCCCCGATCCCGCCGGCCTCCTGAGAAAGACGAAGCATTTCTTCCTGTTCGCGCAAGCGTTCCTGCTGCTCGCGAACGAATGTACGGTCCATGAGGATTTTGAGAAAACCCTGCATATGGCCGTCCTGATCGTAGAGCGGCAAAAGCTGGCCGCTTGCCCAGAACCGGCTGCCATCCTTGCGCATATGCCAGCGCTCCACCGCATCCTGCTTGTGGTGCAAGGCGCTGACACGGCGCATTTCCGGTACATTTTTCTCACGCTCTTCCGGTGTGAACAGGATATCGACTGAAGATTTCAGCACTTCCTCTTCTGTCCAGCCGAATAATCTGCGCGCACCTGCATTCCAGCTGGTGACCTGACCGCTCAGTGTTGTGGTGATAATCGCATAGTCCAGCGCATTATCGATAATAAGCTGGTTCAACTGTTCTTTGTGTTGCTGCCGGTGATGGCGCGCCTGCATTTCCATATGCGAACCGGCGATCTGTGCCAGCCTGCGAAAATCCTTGAGTTGCTCGGCAGATAAATGGCGCGGCTTTTTATCGAGTATCAGCATCGTGCCGAAAATGGTGCCGTCATGGCCGGTCAGTTTTATTCCGGCATAAAAACGGTAAGGCGAGGTTCCGGTTACAAACGGTTCGCCGGCAAAGAGCGGCGTTGTGCTTGCATCGCTGACGATAAAAATATCATCGGCGAGCAATGTCTGGCGGCAAAAATTATGTCCGGGAGGAGGGGCGTTCAGCGTGAGGCCGTAAACGGCTTTAAAAATCTGCTGCTCTTGGGAAATGAGATTGATAGCCGCGACCGGTGCGTCGCAAAGTCTGGCAGTCAGCGCTACCAGATTATCAAGAACAGGATGATTTTGTCCGTTCATGATTGTAAAGCGCGGTAAAACAGCCTGAAATAATGAAGATGCTTCGGACAATCCGAAAAGATTACTGACTGAGGTATCCCATCTGGCTTCCACCTGCGTATCCCCCATGCGAGCTTGTACTTTAGCAAATGTATAAATTTACACGATTTTAACAAGCGGAATATTTGGAGGTCAGTATCTCTGATTTTGAGGATGAAAATAAGGCGTTTCTTAAAATAGTGTTAATTTGTAAAGCCGGGCTTTGTATTGTCTGTTTATGTCTGTGCCTTGTGTTTATGAAAAACCGGCTTCTGATTTTACCGGCACAGCTCTGATCCTGTTATATTTATTGATTTTATTATGCAGCCATGTGGTCTTTAATGCGTTATCCTGATGATGCGACCGGTCATTGTTGTCGGAATAATGAGCGGAATGCAGTAAATTCTGAAACAGGCAGCAATTAATATCGGAGATAATAATGGGTGCAGAAAGTTTACTGGTCTTTCTTATCGTAGGTCTCGTCGCCGGCTGGCTCGCGGGTCAGGTCGTGCGCGGTGGTGGTTTCGGTTTGCTCGGAAATCTCGTCGTTGGTGTGATCGGCGCGTTTCTGGCTGGCTGGTTGTTGCCGCGTCTTGGTTTCGCGATTGGCGGCGGTGTCATTGCCGCGATTGTGAATGCATTTATCGGTGCTGTTATCTTGCTGGTTATACTGAGACTTGTAAAACGAGCGTGATCTTTTAAAATTCATTATTACAGCCTGCCGGAACAGAAACCGGCGGGCTTTCATTTGTCCTGACGCTTGTTTTAGTGAGTTGTGATGACGCCTCCCGCCCGTTTGCTGACCGGTCTGGTTCTCACTGCCGTTGCCGGTTTTGTTGATGCGCTCGCTTTCATTGAGCTGGGCGGTTATTTTGCCTCTTTCATGAGCGGAAATACAACGCAGCTCGGGCTGGCAATGAGCGGACCTGATGGTCGCGCGCTGCAATTACTGCGCGGACAAAGCCTGTTTATGCCGCTGCTGCTGATCGGGCTGTTTTTCAGCGGGGCGTTTCTTGCGTCTTTTATCAGTGCCCGTGAGCAACACTGGTATTCAGCACGGGTTATGCTGCTGGTTATCACGTTTCTTTTAAGCACCATGCTGCTTGGTCAGATCCAAGGATTGGCATCAATGCCGGTCATTTTGCTGGCGGCGGCAATGGGGGCGCAAAATGCTGTGTTTAAACCGCATGGGGCAGCACGGCTTGGCACAACTTTTGTGACCGGAACGATTTTTAACGCCGCGAATGATCTGGCGCATAGTTTACGCGGACAGGCTCCGCGGTACCGCTGGCTGCAGCATATTTATGTGTGGCTTTCACTGGTCTTTGGTGCAGCCTGCGGGGCCGTTTTATATACCGGCACAGGTATCTGGTCGCTTTTCCTGCCCGTCGCAGTTCTGACCCTGATGCTGGTCTTTTACCGGCTCAAAGAGAAGTGAGCATCGCGCCTAAATAAATAAATGGCGCTCCTGCTCCACCAGACCGGAAATGTAATCGGCAACAATATGGATGCGGCGCAAGGTGCGGGCTGTTTCATGATAGGACAGCCAGTAGGAGCGCTTGATACGTTTATGGGGCAATATTTCGGTCAGATCGGAATATTCGCGGGCAATGAAACCGTGTAAAATACCGATGCCGGCTGCGGCTTTGACAGCTTCAACCTGTCCCAAAGCACTCGAAACCTCAAAGGCAGGCTGCCAGTCGCGGCTGATTTCCCGTGCATAATCCAGTGTCGGCGTGGCAACCAGATCCTCCACATAGCCGATCAGCCGGTGATGATTTAAATCCTCAACAGTGTGCGGTGTGCCGTAACGTTCAAGGTAGTCTTTGTGCGCATAAAGGCCGAGATTGTAGCCGGTGAGTTTACGGGCAATCAGTCTGCCGGTCTCCGGTCGCTCGACACTGATGGCAATATCAACTTCACGGCGTGAGAGTGAGAAAGAGCGGGGAACGGGCACGAGCTGAATGGTCAGATCGGGATAGAGTGCTGAGAAACGCGCCAGTCTGGGGCTGAGAAAATTCACGCCGAAGCCGTCCGGTGCGCCGATCCTGATTGTACCGGCCACAGTAATATCCGCATTGGCCAGATGGGCATGGGCGCTGAGCATTTCTGCTTCCATTTTTTCTGCGGAGAGCAGAAACTCTTCACCGGCCTGCGTGAGTTCCGAGCCATTGGTGCGCCTGTTGAGCAATGTGGTTTTCAGGCTGCTTTCAAGTGCGGTGAGTCTGCGTGAGACTGTTGTGTGGTTAAGGCCGAGCTTCTTGGCCGCGCCGAGAATTTGTCCGGAGCGGGCAACAGCCAGAAATATGCGAATATCATCCCAGTTCATGGCTTAAGCTTATATATATTTTTGCACAACGGATACGCTTTTCGCCTACTTGAAAACTATTTTTTGCAGGGCGATGATGGAACAGAGATTTTAAATTTGGGAGAGAGTTGTGATGAGACAGGTCGGGCATTTTATCGGCGGCAAACATGTGGCAGGCGCAAGTGGCCGGACAACAGAATTTTATCAGCCTATGGATGGTGCGGTGCTGGGGCAGGTTGCTCTGGCGACCAAAGACGAAGTGCGTGCAGCGGTTGAAAATGCCAAGGCGGCGCAGCCTGCCTGGGCTGCAACCAACCCGCAGCGCCGTGCGCGTGTTTTGCGCAAATTTCTGGAACTGGTTGAGGCTGAATATGACAGCCTTGCGGAATTGCTGGCGCGTGAGCATGGTAAAACCATTCCTGATGCCAAGGGCGATATTCAGCGCGGTCTGGAAGTGATCGAATTCTGCCTTGGTGCGCCGCATCTGCTGAAAGGTGAATTTACAGATGCTGCCGGTACCGGCATTGATGTCTATTCCATGCGCCAGCCGCTTGGTGTTGTGGCCGGTATCACGCCATTCAACTTTCCGGCGATGATCCCGCTGTGGAAGGCTGGCCCTGCGATTGCTTGCGGTAATGCGTTTATTCTCAAACCTTCTGAGCGTGATCCGGGCGTGCCGATGCGTTTTGCGGAATTGTTTATGGAAGCCGGTCTGCCAGCCGGTATTTTCAACGTGGTCAATGGCGATAAAGATGCGGTTGATGCGCTGCTGGATGATCCGGATGTCAAGGCAATCGGCTTTGTCGGCTCCACACCGATTGCGCAATATATTTACGCACGCGGCTGCGCTAATGGTAAGCGTGTTCAGTGTTTCGGTGGTGCCAAAAACCACATGATCATTATGCCGGATACGGATATGGATCAGACGGTTGATGCGCTGATCGGTGCCGGTTACGGTTCTGCCGGTGAGCGTTGTATGGCGATCTCGGTTGCTATTCCGGTCGGTCATGACACCGCCGAGCGTCTGATGGATAAGCTCATCCCGCGTGTCGAAGCGCTGAAGGTTGGCCCGTCAACGGATGTGTCTGCGGATTACGGCCCGTTAGTGACAAAACAAGCTCTGGATCGTGTACGCGGTTATGTTGATCTTGGCGTTGAAGAAGGTGCCAAGCTGGTTGTTGACGGCCGCAATTTCAAAATGCAGGGCTATGAAAACGGTTTCTATCTTGGCGGCTGCCTGTTCGATCATGTGACCAGAGATATGCGCATTTACAAGGAAGAGATTTTCGGCCCTGTGCTCAGCGTTGTCCGTGCCAAGACCTATGAAGAAGCACTTTCCCTGCCGAATGACCATGAATATGGCAATGGTGTCGCGATCTTCACCCGCGATGGTGATGCCGCCCGCGACTTTGCCTCCCGTGTTCAGGTTGGCATGGTTGGTGTGAATGTGCCGATCCCTGTACCGATTGCCTATTACACATTCGGCGGCTGGAAAGGCTCCGGTTTCGGTGATCTCAACCAGCACGGCCCTGATGCTTTCCGCTTCTACACCAAGACCAAAACCGTGACGTCACGCTGGCCGTCTGGCGTAAAGGATGGTGCAGAGTTCGTCATTCCGACCATGAGCTAACACCCGACTTTTATCTGTTTGCATGTCCTCACCACTTCGTGGCTGCGGGCATGCGGCGGGGTGTCAAGGATGGAGCAGAGTTTGTTATTCCGACCATGAGCTAACACCCGACTTTTATCTGTTTGCATATCCTCACCACTTCGTGGCTGCGGGCATGCGGCAGGGTGTTAAGGATGGTACTGAGTTCGTCATTCCGACAATGAGTTGATATTTCGGCTCTGGCGGGCTGCAAATGGCATTTTGCTTCACTTGCATTTTGAGTTTTTCATTAGCCCTAATCAGGGCTAATGAGGGCTCACATATTTTAGTACGCTCCGCTCCGGTTTTCGCAAAGCACCACTTTCGCCATGCCATAACCGAAATATTGGCAGCGTCTCATTCTGAAACCCCGTTTGCAAAAACGGGGTTTTTATTATGCATACAAGGTCACAATTGGTGGATTTTCCTGACAAAACCGCCAGTGAACAAAACCCGTTGCTCCGTGCCATTGATAAACAACCTGCGGTGACCAGACTTCTTCCTGTCGCCAACGGGTGTTTCCTGACATTCGGAGTTGTGCATCATGTATCTGGAATGTTTTCGCGTCATGGAAAATGCGCCGCAGATTATTTCCGGTCGTGCCGAGCGTGACTGGATGGATGGTTTTCACATCCGGTTTCCCTATCGCTGTCTGCCATTGACCATGGCCAATACGACCGGTTGGGAAATTCTGTGCCCGACAGATATCCGGATTTGCTGGAATGGCGGTAAGGATAAGACGGATGTCACTATATCTTGCCGAGATCGTGAATTTTCGCATTTTGTAGAATCGCATTTCAGCCACGGCGTTGTGACTTTCCATACCGGCTATCTGTTCCGCACACCGCCGCAATGCGCATTGCTGGCAGGTGGTGCGCCCAACCATGTTAAGGATGGTATTCAGCCTCTGACCGGTCTTGTTGAGACGGACTGGCTGCCTTTTCCCTTTACCATGAACTGGATCATGACACGGCCGGGCATCGTGCGTTTTAAAAAAGGGGAGCCGTTCTGTTTTATCCAACTGACGGAGCATCATAAAATGGATGCGGTCAAGCCGGTGATCCGCAGGATCGAGGACGCACCGGTTTTGCAGCAGGAATATGAGACATGGTCAAAGGTGCGGCGCGAATTTAATCAGAATCTTATGAATGGTGATGTGCAGGCTGTTAAACAGGCATGGCAGAAATTTTATTTCAAAGGCGAAAAGCCGGATTCTGATGGTGAGGGGCAGGCGGAAGGGCATGTGAATAAACGACGTTTACCTATGCCGGAAATCGCAGATCAGTCATCTGTTGAGATGCCGGCAGAGAGTGTGGCTGACGCCTGAGAGACAGATTATCGTCTTTGTAGCCCTGTTTCTTATAAAATTGACTTTACTATAGAATCCGGCGGGGGTTCTATAGCGACATATTTATATTCATGCCGGATATCTTCCATGACCGTTTCTGCGCCGACAAGCACCAATGCCGTAATCGTTATTTCCAGCCATGTGGTGCGGGGCTCTATCGGCAACAGAGCAGCTGTCTTTGCACTGGAGCGGCTTGGCTATCCGGTTTGGGCTGTGCCGACCGTTATTCTGCCATGGCATCCGGGGCACGGGCCTGCGGGGCGGATTATTCCTGATGCCGCGCAGTTTTCTTCCTTGATCGGTGACCTGGAGCGTGCGCCATGGCTGGGTGAGGTGAGTGCTGTACTGACTGGCTTTATGAGCAATGCTGCGCAGGTTGAAGCCGTTGCGCATCTCATAGCTGCCATGAAAGCCAAAAATCCAAACCTGCAATATATTTGCGATCCTGTGATCGGGGATATGAAGGGGCTTTATGTGGCGGAAAGCACAGCCATTGCCATTCGTGATCTGTTGCTGCCGCTGGCCGATATCGCCACACCGAACCGTTATGAGCTGGGCTGGCTGACGGGAACGGAACCGGCTGACAATCAGCAACTGATGGAAGCCGCTTTGCGTGCAGGGCCGGAGACAATGCTGGTCACTTCTGCCTTTGCGCTGATGCGCGATAGTATCAGTAATGTTCTGGTGACACGGACGCAGGCTTTGATGGCCGAACACCGGATTGTTCACGGGCCCGGTAATGGTATGGGCGATCTGACCTCGGCTTTGTTTCTTGCCCGTAAGATGAGCGGCATGAATGAAGAAAAATCATTGCAACTGACTACGGCTGCCGTGTTCGAAATTCTTGCCCGCGCAGCGAAACGTGGTGCGGATGAACTGATGCTGGAGGCCGATGCAGCAAGTCTGGAGCGACCGATGGCCATGGTGCAGTTGCGCCGTCTGGTTCATCCAAATCACGGCCAGGTCGCGGGATGAGCGCCTTAGAGGCGCTCTTTTTGCATTGTGGGGCATCAAAGCTTGAAATTTTTTGTAGATAAAATTTTTTTTGATAGATTGTTTGATGCGATTAAAAAGAGCGGAAAATAGTCTGATTTTGGATGAAAACAGGTTGTTTTTGCCGGTTTGAGCCGAAAAATGCAGGGTAAATTGAGCAAGGCAATTTCTGCCCGATGTCTGTGCTGTGTGAAATTCTGACTAATCTTTGATTGATCTTGGCAAAATATGGGTTTATCGAAAAATCATGGTAGATCTTCCAGACACACTCCTCGCCGGTTACCGCAACTTCATGGCATCGGATTTTGCCGATGAAAGAATGCGCTATAAGGAACTCGCAGATCAGGGGCAGACACCGGAAACGATGGTCATTGCCTGCTGTGATTCCCGCGCAGCGCCGGAAATCATTTTCAATACCCGTCCGGGTGAAATCTTTGTTTTGCGCAATGTCGCGAATCTCATCCCGCCTTATGAGCCGGATGGTGAATATCATGCTGCTTCTGCAGCACTGGAATTCGCTGTGCAGAGCCTCAAGGTCAAGCATATTGTTGTGCTTGGTCACGGGCGATGCGGTGGCATTAAAGCGGCGCTAGATACAGATAGCAGCCCGCTGTCTCCGGGTGACTTTATCGGCAAATGGATGAGCCTGCTGGCACCGGCTGCAGAGAATGTCACATCCAACACGCTGATGACACAGACAGAGCGGCAGACTGCGCTTGAGCGTATTTCAATCCGCTTTTCCCTGAATAATCTGCGCAGTTTCCCATGCGTTGATATTCTGGAGAAGAAGGGTCGCCTCTCCCTTCATGGTGCATGGTTCGATATTTCGACCGGTGAATTGTGGGTGATGGATTCGCAGACCGGCGATTTTATTCGTCCGGATACGGATGAAATGCCGATGCAGCCTGAAAGTAATGAAACACCGGCTGCCTGAACCTGAATTCTGATAATAAAAAAACCGGCTTTTCAGCCGGTTTTTTGTTGTCTTTAAGTGACGATTATTTACCGTCGATGGCCTGACCCATAATGGCAATAGCCTGCTGGTAAACGGTTGCAGCGTTCCAGCCCTGAATTGCCACATAGTTTGGCTGACCCTGCTGGTAGCCTGCACCGGCGCGCCAGCCGTGAGCTTTCAGGAAGTTGGCGGTCGAAGCCAGTGCATCGGCGCGGGAGCCAACCATGTCGATATGACCGTTGCCGTCACCGTCTGCACCAAATTTAATGACGCTGGATGGCAGGAACTGTGTCTGGCCGATTTCACCATGCATTGCACCAACAGCATTCGGGCTGAGATCGCCGCGCTGAATCAGCTGCAGAGCTGCATAAAGTTCATTGGTGAAGAATTCCGAACGGCGGCAGTCATAGGCCAGTGTTGCAACAGCTGAAAGTGTGTGCTGTTTGCCAAGATAATTGCCAAAGCCGGTTTCCATGCCCCAGATGGCCAGCAGCGGGCCGGCAGGAACGCCGTAGCGCTGTTCAATCTTGGCGAACAGGGCTGCATTCTGCTTTTTCAGGGTTTTACCACGATTGATGATTGTGGTTGAACCGCGCTTCTTCATGAAGTCGTCGAGTGACAGCTTGAAGCTTTTCTGGTTGCGGTCAGCATTAATGGTTGCTGTTGCGTATTTTACATTGTCCAGAGCGGACAATGCATTGCCTTTGATGCCGCGCGCTGCTGCTTCCTGTTTGAAGCCCTGCACCCATGCCGGAAAGCCAGCGCCGGTATTGCCGCACTGGGCTGCCTGTGCAACGCCGGAAACGGCCAGCACAGCGATTGATCCGCCGATTACACGAATTGCCAACTGGCGGAGAGAAGATTTGATAGTCTTTGACTGCATGAAGCTGCCTCGTTAGAACTTTGCTCGGATGCTTTATAGATTTATATGGTTAACAGGGTTTTACAGAAAATATAATTCCGGCCTGTATATATATGAATGACGGCGATGTCTGTTGAATGAGGCGCACTGTTTTTGTACAGTTCCGTTTGAGCCTGACCGCGTTTTTTAGGTCACAGTTTAAAATGGGCGGAAGCATTTTATATTTAATCACGCGTCTGATGATTGCTTCCTCTGTAAAGGACGCAGCAAAAGCTTGACTCATAAACTGCAGATCATGTAAAGAACGCGCGATAATTCCGCTATGAGTATATGTTCTCAGGCAGCCGACCGGGACCCGTATGGTATAAAGAGATCCCGGAGGTCAACATCCGACAGCGCAGAGCGCCCTCGGGTGCTGTTTTGCTTTGGATGCAGCTCCGGTTTATAAACCGTCTGTCATATATGATTTCGGGATGAACCTGCACTCAGATCCGGCACATGACCGGTCTGAACAGAGATTGGGAAATTTGGATGTTTGAATCACTTCAGGAGCGTCTTGGCTCTATTCTGAACGGTCTGACCGGACGCGGGGCTCTCTCCGAGTCCGATGTTGCAGGCGCGTTGCGAGAAGTGCGCCGTGCGCTGATTGAAGCGGATGTGTCGCTGGAAGTGGTTCGCTCATTTACTGACCGCGTACGTGAAAAAGCGGTTGGTGCGGAAATTCTGAAAAGCATCAAGCCTGGTCAGATGGTCGTTAAGATCGTCCATGACGAACTGGTGGAAATGCTCGGCACCGAAGGTGTGTCCATTGATCTGAATGCACCGGCACCGGTTGTGATCATGATGGTCGGTTTGCAGGGGTCGGGTAAAACCACCACCACCGGTAAGCTTGCCAAGCGCCTGACTGATCGCCAGAAGAAAAAAGTTCTGATGGCCTCGCTTGATACACGCCGTCCTGCCGCGCAGGAACAGCTGCGCCAGCTCGGAACGCAGGTCAGCGTTGATACATTGCCGATTATCGCCGGTCAGTCACCGGTAGAGATTGCCGCGCGCGCCGTACAGGCTGCCAAGCTCGGCGGGCATGATGTGGTGATCCTCGATACTGCGGGTCGTACGCATATTGACGAACCGCTGATGGTGGAAATGGCGGATATCCGCAAAGCCGCCAATCCGCATGAAATTCTGCTGGTTGCCGACAGCCTGACCGGTCAGGACGCTGTTAATCTGGCGCGTAACTTTGATGAGCGCGTTGGCATTACCGGTATCGTGCTGACCCGTATGGACGGTGACGGTCGCGGCGGTGCGGCGCTTTCGATGCGTGCGGTTACCGGCAAGCCGATTAAAGCGATTGCCACCGGCGAAAAAATGGATGCGCTGGAGGAGTTTTATCCGAAGCGTATCGCTGACCGTATTCTCGGCATGGGTGACATTGTTTCGCTCGTCGAAAAAGCGGCTGAAACCATTGATGCTGAAAAAGCAGCGGCAATGGCCAAGAAAATGCAGGCCGGCAAGTTCGATCTCAATGATCTGGCCGAGCAGCTCAAGCAGATGAAAAAGCTGGGCGGTATGGGCGGTATCATGGGTATGATGCCGGGTATGGCTGGCATGAAAGACAAGGCAGCAGCTGCCGGTCTTGATGACAAGCTGTTTGACCGCCAGCTCGCAATTATCGGTTCTATGACCAAGGCTGAACGCGCCAATCCGGATTTGCTGAAGCATAGCCGCAAGCAGCGTATTGCCAAAGGTTCGGGCAGCAATGCTGCTGACATTAACAAGCTTCTGAAAATGCATCGCCAGATGGCTGACATGATGAAAGTCATGGGCAAAGGCAAAGGCGGCATGATGAAACAGATGATGGGCGGCCTTGCCGGTAAAATGGGACTTGGTGGTCTCGGCGGTATGGGCGGCCTCGGGGGCGG
>NZ_ANNO01000083.1:0-2051 GCF_000409565.1 Pseudochrobactrum sp. AO18b | reverse complement strand
AAAACCGGCTCAACAGTATAGACGACTTCAGCAGGTGAAACTCTTGCCTTAAAGTCATTGATAATCGAGCAGACTGTTTTCTCGTGATTGTTTTCTACAATTAAAAAACAGATCTGTATCCCTTCCGGAATATTCAGACGGGCATAAGACATCAGCAATTTTTGCAGCATAACGGGACGATCTCTTGTGATCGTGCCGATGCAAATTTTCCGGTGCGTTTTTGAAATCAAAAACAATTCCCCCTGTGACCCGACTTTCATTCCCATCTATCTGCGCGTGAGATAGTTTCCTCACACTCAAAATAAAAAATTCATTAATGGGAGTATTTAATATCAATAGCATTGGGGTTTGTTATTTTCTTTAATAAAATGATTTTTTGTCAAAAACTGATCAGAAAAATCGCATTAATGTGAAAATAAAAATATACAATTTTTTGACTATTTTACCTTATTTGCCTGTTTGCTTCGCCAATTGGACCAAATATTAAAACAATTGATAAGAAAAGTGGCCTGCCCCCACGAGGTGATCCGTTTGGAATGTTAGTGCATGATCGGTCTGCTTGCCACTGCTGGTGTTGACGCTGGCCCATTTGTGGAGGCCAGACGGCTGCTTCGGGTGCCGGTGGTTTGTAGCCCAGTGATGAATGTGGCCGCACTGTGTTGTAATGCTGTCTCCAGTTTTCGATGATGATCTTCGCTTCCTTGAGCGTGTAGAAGATTTCGCCGTTGAGCAGTTCGTCACGGAGTTTCGAGTTGAAGCTCTCGCAATAGCCGTTTTCCCATGGACTGCCCGGCATGATGTAGGCGGTTTTGGCACCGACTGCTGCGATCCACTCCCGGAGTGCTTTGGCGATGAACTCCGGGCCATTGTCCGAACGAATATGGGTGGGGATGCCGCGCAAGATGAAGAGGTCGGAAAGCACGTCGATAACATCGACTGCCTTCAGCTTTCTCTCGACCCTGATGGCGATGCATTCCCGCGTGAACTCATCAATCACGTTGAGCATGCGGATTTTCCTGCCGTTGTGCGTCCGGTCCTCGACAAAGTCGTAGGACCAGACATGATTTGGGTATTCCGGTCGAAGCCGAATGCACGAGCTGACGTTCAGCCACAAACGGCTGCGTTTCGGTTGCTTGTGCGGCACTTTCAGCCCCTCCCGTCGCCAGATGCGCTCAACCCGCTTGATGTTCACGATCCAGCCAGCCTGGTGCAGCATCGCCGTGATGCGACGATAGCCATAGCGACCATATTGGAGGGCGAGCGCTGTGATGTCCGCAGTCAATGATGCTTCATCATCCGGGGTCTTGGCGATCTTGCGCTGCGTGGAACGATGCTGACCCAAGACTCAGCACGCCCGTCTCTCGGACACCTTCAGTTCATCGATCACATGGTCCACGCAAGCGCGGCGACGGGCGGGGCTCAGAAGTTTCCCTTGGCGGCCTCGGCAAGGATCATCTTATCCAGCGTGAGATCAGAAACAGCCCGCCTCAGCCGGGCATTCTCTGCCTCCAGTTCCTTTAGCCGCTTTACCTGATCGCCCTTCAATCCACCGTATTCGGAACGCCATCGGTAATATGTAACTTCTGTAACACCTATCGACCGGATCGCTTCCGCCATCGATTTTCCTTGCGCATTCAGCACATCAACCTGACGAAGCTTCGTGACAATCTCTTCTGCCTTATGTCTTTTCGCTGCCATTTCAATGTCCTTCTACGGCTCATAAGCCATACTTCATGAAGGATCACTTTTCAGGGGGCAGACCAGTAGCATAACAAACACTGTCACTTTTGCTGGTTGCGCAAAGGGTTTGTAATCGCCTGATTTCTTCCGGGGCTTGTTAATATAAACTATTAACTTAAACGAAATCCATACACTAAGAGGATGTGTTTTTTAAATATTACTGAAAAGCGAAAAATTTTTCGCGCTGAAGGTCGTGAGGATTCGGTAAGGCCGTTATCCCATCATTCGTAATCCCTTAATTGAACCTGCTTTTAATACATACTCGCGAGAAAATGTTTAGAAGGTAGATCTTAGGTGGTTGAATACACGGA
>NZ_ANNO01000082.1:0-2529 GCF_000409565.1 Pseudochrobactrum sp. AO18b | reverse complement strand
GGAATAACCGGGGGCTGTTTTCATATCTTAATAAATTAAAATTTATAATTCACACCAATACGTACAGTGTGAAAGTTTGTTTTAATTTTTGCAACATCTGCAGGGTCATTATGGAGAGTGAGTTTTCCTAAATCTGTATAGAGATATTCTGTTTTCAGAGAAACATTATCAGTAAAGGCATGTTCAATACCAGCACCAACTGCCCAACCTGCACGCGTTTTGGAATGGCTGCCATACTGGTCTGTCCAATTATTGTAGGTGTCGTATTTAATTTTACCGTATGCAAGACCTGCAGTACCGTAAAGCATAGTGCGTTCTGCAATACTGGTGCCTAAACGACCGCGTAATGTGCCAAACCATTGAATTTTTGCTTCAGTATAACCGAGTTCTGAATCGAACCCATTATAATAAAGCTTGCTTTTTTTCATTGACGAGCCCTGAAAATCAGCCTCGATACCAGCAACAACTTGATCAAACTGCCAATTGTATCCGGCCTGAACGCCGCCAACAAAGCCGCGTGGTTTGAGATTTCCAGAGCCTCCAACGGTGTAAGTTTCTTTTGTTTTTCCAAAGCCGTAACCAGCATTCACGCCGACATAAGCGCCTTCCCAGCTAAAAGTATTGACAGTAACGAGAGGTGTCGGCTCGTTGTAAACGATGGCATCGGCAGCGAAAGCATTTGTGGAGGAAAGAAGCAAAGCTGCTGCTAGGGTTGTATATTTCATTTGATTAGTCCTCTGTGAATTTGCTTTCGATTAATACAATGCAATGAATTAAAAGTATGTTACAAAAATACAACTGTATATTCAAATATTAAACAAATAATTGTAATTATATTTATAATTTATACTGAAAAACTATTCATTATAATTAATTTAATTTAATTTAAAATGGTGATGTAAAATTATATAGTTGTTTTTTGATATAAAGTAATTTTTTGATATTTTAGATAGAGGCTGATTGACGTGTTATCGCGGTCCGTGCGACCCACTGGAATGAGTCAGCATAGAAATTTCGCTTTAAAGCGAATCTTTCAGCTTTTTCCGTCATCCGAAGGTCACTTTGTTCATGATTCCCGCATGCTTCTCGAAGCATTGGCATGCGCATTATTCATATATCAGCTATCACTGCGGCCGCATGTCGGACACTGTTTTGGGCAGTCACCGCGTCCTTCGGTATTGCACTCAAAAAATAATAGCCAACGCCATTCCTCGTTAGTTACACTCATAGAAGTCCTCCGTCAGAGGAGTCGGTTCAGGTAGGCGGCGAAATGTCACCCTAAGGGATTGCCTCCTTGGGCCAGAGATATTCGCCGGTCAGAAGGATGTGCGCCCAACCTAACGGAGAGATGTGGGCCAGAAGCTCGGGCGGGACATCAAGACCTTCATTCCGCCGTTCGGCAACTGCATGGCCGAGATGGACGGTGTTCCAGTATATGATGATCGCCGTGAGCAGGTTCAGTCCGGCGATCCGGTAATGCTGCCCCTCGGTGGTTCGATCCCGGATTTCACCCTGCCTGCCAATGCGCAACGCATTCTTGAGCGCATGATGAGCCTCGCCTTTATTAAGGCCGATCTGGGCGCGGCGCTGCATATCGGTGTCGAGAATCCACTCTATAATAAAGAGAGTGCGTTCAACGCGGCCGACTTCCCGAAGCGCGGCCGCCAAATCGTTCTGCCGAGGATAGGAGGCAAGTTTTCGGAGCAACTGGCTCGGCCGGATCTTGCCGGCGACCATGGTGGCGGCGCACCGGAACAAATCAGGCCAGTTTACCACAATCAATTCTTCGCGGATTTTGCCACCGACCAGACCGCGTAAGTCCTTGGGCGTTGCTGCGGGGTTGAACACGTAGAGCCGTTTCGACGGCAGGTCGCGGATGCGCAGGATGAGCCGGTAGCCGAGCATTCCACTGGTCCCGAACAAGTGGTCGGTGAAGCCGGCCGTATCGGCATATTGCTCTCCGACCTGACGACCGGCCTCATTCATCAGCAGGCCGTCAAGGATGTACGGGGCCTCGCTGACTGTCGCGGGAATAGTCTGCGACGCGAACGGTGCGAACTGGTCGTTGACGTGAGTGTATGCCTTGAGGCCGGGTTCGTTTCCGTACTTGGCGTTGACCATGTTCATCGCCTCACCCTGCCGGGCCGAAGGGAAGAACTGGCCATCGCTCGATGCGGTGATCCCCATGCCCCAGAACCGGGACATCGGTAGCTTCCCCTGCGCGGCCACAACAATCGCCAGCGCCTGGTCCATGGCCTCGCTCTCGACATGCCACCGTACAAGACGTGACAACTGCCAGTAATCATGGGTGTTCGAGGCTTCTGCCATTTTTCGGAGGCCGAGATTCAGTCCTTCCGCAAGCAGGACGTTCAGCAAGCCGACCCGGTCGGTGCACGGGGCTCCAGTTCTCAGATGGGAGAAGGTGTCGGAGAAGCCGACCGCTTCATCGACCTCCAGCAAGATGTCTGTAATCCGGACGGACGGCATCCGGCGATAGAGATCGAGAACCAGCTCCTCTGCGTTTTCGGG
>NZ_ANNO01000081.1:0-12836 GCF_000409565.1 Pseudochrobactrum sp. AO18b | reverse complement strand
GTCGCGCGCGGCACGCGCCAGCCGCTTAAAACCGTCCGCAAGACGGGCTTTGCGATCTACCAGCCAGGCTTGAGGATCGAGAGGAACTGCCAGCCTGGCGTTTGCCTGCGCCGAGGTCAACGGCACAAGAACCTGCTTGAGATCACCGTATCGGCGGGAATGATCAAGCCATATGTCTCCCGATCGGAAAGCATCGCGAAGATGAAAGAGGACCGCAACCTCCCATAAACGAATGTCGCCCCCATCTCGCGCGCGGAGATGACGATGCCATTTCGAATTCGGTCGCAGAAAGGATACACCGGTTGATGTCGGCGCACGCGTTTCACCGATGGCTTTTGCCGCTGCAATCAACGGCTCGGCCACTGGCGCGGCCTTCAGCTTTAAGCATCGTAACATCCTTGGCGCGTATCGACGGAAGCGATGATATCCTTGTCCAACATGGGCCAGCGGCTCGTCTGCCAACGTGTTGGTAAGCTGCGTCCCTGCTGCGACCAATTGTTCAAGCCGAAGCCAGTCGGATGTTCGCGCTATTGCATTTTCCAGCGGAATGCCGTCATCGCGGGCTTCAAGCAACGAAGCTCCCAATGCCGTGAAGGCGCGAAGCGTATCGGTGACTGCCGTTTTGGAACTAGCGATCCGCTCGTCATGCAACCGTTTCGCTTCTCGCCAGGTTTTGCCGACGATGCGGTCATGGGCTTCGATGATGGCGTCGGCAATTGCGGCTTCCCATTCAACGGCGCAAACGGCGAGGATCGCCCACCTTCGATCCGAGCTGATGTCGCGCAGGCCGTCAGTGAAATAGCGCTCTCCCTGCCGACGCAGTCGCGCGATGCGGTGTGGCGGAGTGCCGAAGAGGATTTGGGGATCGACTTCCAGACCGCGCAGGAATTCCAAGCGGTCAAGCAAGCGGTTCGCTGACGCCGAATTGCTACCAACCTCGAACTGACGCAACCAAATGAAACGGCTAATGTTTCCGTCAACCATTTCGGTCAAAAGCCCGTCCAGTCGCTCACGCGCCTCAAGGTCAAGCCGGTCGGCAATTCGTGTCTCGATGCGTCGTTCGGCGACAACGAGAGCGTCCGCACACAGGCGCTCGATGGTCGACACCGCCGGCAGGATCGTCATCATTTTCCTACACTGTGCAACGAAACGCTGTGCCAGATCTTCATTGGACCTGGCATCTTCAGCCTGATCGACAAGCCAGTCTCGCAGATCACGGACGCCACGACCCGCGAAAGCCTTGTAACCGTAGATATTGCGCAAGGCTTCCATATGTTGTTGGCGAGTCTGGCGCCGTGCGGCGTAAGTGAGAAGCGCATCGGCCGGGATGCCGAGCTGAGCGCCGATAAAGGAAAGGATTTCTTGTGGGATCAGTTCGCCGGCTGTCAGCGCCCGACCTGGATAGCGAAGCGCGCAGAGCTGTAGGGCAAACCCGAGCCGATTTTCCGGTCTACGCCGTTCACGGATATGTTCAAGATCGTCGTCGGCCAGTGTGTAATGCGTGAGCAGCGACAATTCGTCGGTAGGCAAATCGAACAGTGCCGAGCGCTGACGCTCGGTGAGAATGTGTCGCCTTGGCATGATGCGATTGTCCCTATTGAAGTATAGTCTGTTTTGGACAACAATCAGCCCATACAAATCAAGGCCTTCCTGCATCAAGATCCACGAGGGTTCAATTGGGACAGCGCGCCGCAATTTATTGTCGTTTTTCAACCGCTGATCAGTCGTGCGAAAGGCAGGAGCGTGACCTGACGGCATTCGCCAGTCGTGCCGGGTACGACATGGTAGCAACTTTTAAGGAGACGGGCTCCGGCGCGAAACTCGATCGAGCCGAACGCAAAAAAGTCCTGGCGCTTGCTCAGGCTAGACAGGTTGATGCGATCCTGGTCGCGGAATTGTCCAGATGGGGACGCTCAACAATCGACCTGCTCAACACATTGCGCGAGCTGGAAAGCTGGAAGGTTTCTGTCATCGCCATGAACGGCATGACTTTCGACCTGTCGTCGCCTCATGGTCGGATGCAGGCGACATTCCTTTCCGGCATTGCGGAGTTCGAACGTGACCTGATCAGCGAACGGGTGAAATCCGGCCTCGCCGCAGCAAAAGCGCGCGGCAAAAAGCTCGGCCGCCAGACCGGAGAGCGTCCCAAATCAGATCGTCTTGCGCCGAAGGTCATTACGTTGAGCGCAGAAGGGCGAAGTTACCGCTGGATTGCTCGTGATCTCGGAATCAGCAAGAACACCGTCGTTGACATCGTGCAACGACACAGGTCGAACGCTTAGGGTGTCATTTTGCCCTCAGCCGGAACCGACCCCATCGTGGATGAGGCGCTGTTGCGCATCGCTGCGCTCTACAAGATCGAGGAAGCCATTCGTGGCAAGGAACCTGAACATCGCCGCTCAATGCGACAGGAATTGTCTCGGCCACTGGTGGACGAGCTCTTCGCCTGGCTTGCGGCTCAGGCAAAGCGCATCTCGCGCAAATCCGATCTGGGCAAAGCACTTGCCTATATGCTCCGGCGTCAGGACGGCTTCCGGCTGTTTCTCGATGACGGTCATGTCGACATCGACTCCAACCTCGTCGAAAATGCCATCCGCAGTCCGGCCATGAACCGTCGCAATGCGCTTTTTTGTAGTCATGATGAAGGTGGACGCAATTGGGCCCGGTTCGCCAGTCTCATCGGCACATGCCGGATGAACGGCGTCGAGCCCTATGCCTATCTGCGCGATCTCTTCACCAGCCTCGCCAACGGTCACCTCGTCAGAAACATCGACACCCTGATGCCTTGGGCATATGCACGCCGAGTGAATGAGAGCAAAAATTAGCTCATTTGTGAGTAACAAATACGCTCATTCATCGAATGAGCGAAACCGCAAAAGTTCAAGCGCAAACCCAAAATCAATGGGGCAGAGACGGCGCATACGATAAAGCTCGCAGGCTGCTGGGCACATCTGCGCCGCAAATTTTACGATCTGCACGTCAGCGGGATCTCGCAGGCTGCAACGGATACGGTCATCGCCATGACCAAATTGTGGAAGATCGAGGATGAGGTTCGCGGCAAGAATGCCGACATCCGCGCCGCGTTCCGTCAGGAACAGTCCGAAACCATTGTCGCCCGCCTCTTCGACCTGTGGGAAAAGGAACTGGGTAAAGTCTCGGGCAAGTCCAAAACCGCAGAGGCGATCCGCTACGCGTTCACCCGGCGCGAGGCCCTGGAGCGCTTCCTCATCGATGGCCGGGTCGAAATCGATAGCAACATTGTCGAGCGCGCGATCAGACCACAGACAATCACGAGGAAAAACAGCCTGTTTGCCGGAAGCGAAGGCGGTGGACGGACCTGGGCTACACTGGCCACGCTTCTCCAGACATGCAAAATGAACAGCGTCGATCCGCTCGACTGGCTATCCCAAACACTAAGCCGCATTGCTCAAGGCTGGCCTGTAACTGAAATCGAAGCCCTTATGCCTTGGAACTTCAAGTCTAACGCCATCGGCTGACCGCTTACCGTCAAACACCAACAGTGGCAAGTCGACCCATCATGCACTAACATTCCAAACGGATCACACGATGGGGCAGACCAGTGGAGCAACGCTTTTCTGCCAATACAAAAATCGGTGCGTAAAGGATCAGGACAAATCCGAGTGGTTTTCCCAACGTAAAGCGTCAGGAATGGACCGAGGCTGCAAACCGTTGCACGAGCGACAACCGCCATGGTGCATATTGATATCGATGAAAGCTCCAATCTGATTGAATCAGTCGGTTACGGTCGTTAGCGTTGTTGCAGATTCACCGCCTTCAAGAACCATGAGATTACCAACGTTTCCGGCCCCAGAGACACTTCCCCCGCTGGCAACTTTGACGGCTCCATTGACCCTGCCATCAATGATGAGTTTGCCTTTGACCGAGACGTCACCCTTGAGTTCGCCCGTAACATGCAGTTCCGCGCCTGCAGCGACGTCGGTTAAACCGGAATAATCAGTCTTGCCTGCAATAGTCAGTTTTCCAGCCCGAAGCACGATACCACCGCCAGCATTTTTACCTTCATCGTTATGGTCTGAAATTTTTCCTTCGAAAACGCTGTTCGCATTTGTCAAGATCAGTTTGTTTGAGCCGAGGAAAATATCCCCTTTTCCTGAGATATCTCGGAGACGCGCGTCATTCAGTCCGGGCGGAACGTTCCACGATGCAAGATGCTGCCCTTTTTGGTCGATATACAGTGATCCATCGATCCGGATTTGCGAAGAATGTTCTATGCCACCTGGACCTGAAAGATGTAGATTGCTGTTGGCAGCGATTGATGTGAGGCCTGTGTATGTATTGGCGTTGGTCATCCTTACGTTTGCGCCCTTATCGATGAGAACATCGCCTGCACCGGAAATAACGCCGGCCAGCCCCAGCCAACCAGAACTGCCCGATCTGTTTGTTATTCGACCGAGAAAGCTCTTATTTTTCACAGAGTTATCGGTGGTAAAATCTTCGGCTGTTACGAAGTACGGTGAAACAGCTGTAGTTCTATTTTCAAGATCATACATGACAGCATTTTGCTGGAAGAACGGCATGCCCAGCGTAACGCCACTGCCCTCTATTTCGTCGGCATCACGTTCGGCAATTACATCTTCATACTCGAAATGACTTTGCTTGTCGTGAAATCCCGTTAATCTGAAATCGATCAAATCCACATCGTACTCAGCGAGTTTGAAGCCATTACTGCGTAACTTTGATAGAACGCTTGAGTCATCGATAAACACAAAGTTTGGTGAACCGGTGTCAAATAGCATCTTGGTTTGAAAATTAACCGCACGCTTTTTCTTTCCTACAGAAAAGGCAATTGCATAGTTATAGTTGCCTTCCTCTTCTGTGGAAGCATTCGCGTTAGATCCGAAAAATTTACGCTGGGAGAACTCATAATCCAATTTTCCCCAAGGGACCAATGCGGTGAACTGTGATCGAATGTTAGGCGCCAAGTTCAAAGTTAAGCAAGGCGCGCAACCCGGAGTGACTTTATGTCCAATATTGGCATTTGCGGATATTATATACCCGGTTTCTGTTTGCGTACCTAAAGCAGCACTCCCGCCCGATTTCTCAACGAAGTCGCCCGTACCGAAAGTTCCGTAGAAAGGCGGATGATCACTTGGTTGGTCATTCTCTATCCGCTTTCTGACATCCAAATCGGCATAGAGTGGCGTACCGTCCTCGTCATGCCCCACGGGTCTGGCGGTGGTCTGCTTGTCTTTGAAATTGGGGTGCTGCTTGGTCAAGACCCAGTCAAGCACTTCCCCGGCTACGAAATCCCCGGAAATTGTAACTACGGGACTTATAGGGTTATCCGGTTGAAAATACGAGATGCGTTCGAAATGTATTTTCTGCATCCAGTAACCATAGGTTCCGTCTGAATAGGAATAGAATGATGGTTTAGAGTCTGCCTCTGCCGTGCGTTTTGGCAGGTTTTGGCCCATCTGCCCCACAAACATGTCTGAGCCGGTATCGAATTGATAGAGCCTAGCCGCCTCCCCGTTGATTCCGATCATTATACCAAGGGCATCAAAATCACTGGGGTCGTCGTTTGAAGGGACATGCTTTAATGGTATCGCAACCGGCTGTTCCGTTTGAGCAAAGCTTACTCCGTTGTCAGCGAAGACGGTTAGCACAAAACTTCCAAAAAACCACGCAGTTACACCCCAGCGACCCGCGTTGAAATCACGTTGAGATCGGTATTTGCTCATGAGATAGTGTCCAATGCCTGGTCTGGTTGGGGAACGTGGGTAACAGCAGAAGATACTCAAGACGGACAACGTGCGGCACGGCGAAGGGCCGCCACGACAGTACTTCTTTAAAGAACCTGGTCTGCCCCCCCCCATTTTTTTATGGATCTGTCTGCGACATACGAATGTGAGATTAATACCTTACCCCTCAATGCCCGTGGACACGTGCCGGGGCAAGCTTAACTCGCGTAAACCGGGTTTACGGCCGGAAATGCAGCCTATTCAACATTGTCATCGGCGCCGTCATCAGGGCTGTTGTCGTCGGTGCCGTCATCAGAGCTGTTGTCGTCTGCGCCGTCATCAGGGCTGTCGTCGTCGGTGCCGTCATCAGGGCTGTTGTCGTCTGCGCCGTCATCGGAGCTGTCGTCGTCTGCGCTGTCATCGGAGCTGTTGTCGTCTGCGCCGTCATCAGGGCTGTTGTCATCCGTGCCAGACAGGTTCGATTGTCCAGGTTCAGGGATGTCACCGCTGCTACGATTTGTTCCGTCAAAGTTCTGGCCCGGCTCTGGTACATCGTCGCCAGTTCTATTGGTGCCATCGAAATTCTGGCCGGGCTCTGGGATGTCGCCACTGCTGCGGTTTGTTCCGTCAAAGTTCTGGCCCGGCTCTGGTACATCGTCGCTAGTTCTATTGGTGCCATCAAAATTCTGGCCTGGCTCCGGGATTCCACCGTTGTTGATGTTGGTTTCAGAACGATAGCTGTTATCGACAATGCTCGTGTTGATATTTGTATTGTACTGATTGACAATCTGGGTCCAGTCGCTTCGATTATCGATGCTTGTCCAGTTATTAATGTTGTTGTAGTTAATAGTGGTGTTGAAGTTTGCGACCGTGATATTGGTATTGATCTGGACTATGTCGGTGGCTTCGATCCCTCGATTAACACCAAATAGAAAACTGGTAGCGCTTACGGCAAGGGCAGCCCATACAAAGCGGTCTACATCGATCGGTGCTACAATCGGCCGACTTCTAACAGTGGCGAGGACATCCCCCGGCCGAATTCCCTGCTTCGCCGCGACCCCGTGAGGAGAGACAGCGAGCACATACACACCCCGCAATTTCGGAGGGATCTGATAGCGATGACGTGTCTCATGATTAATCGGGATTAGTACCGCGCCCAGTGCCTTCGAGACATATGGCGGCGGCAGATCGTATTTAGCGTAAGCCATCGTCACGGTGTTTGGAATTGTCAGTCCAGTTATCGCGGCCAACCTCGCAGTCGTCGCCATAAGACGTGTGAGCAGTACGGCTACCTTGGTAAAGTTTCGCTGCATTTCGCACTCCTCTGCTTTCGAGTGTTTGTAATGGCGAAGCGAGGTCCGCTTAGAAGCGAACACTCAACTTGGCATTGAACCCATGTTCCCTGGCATTTGAGGCAATCTGCCCCTGATAGGTGATGCCTAGCGTCGCATTGTCGGTGAGTTCGACATCTACGCCGGCTTCGAGCAAAGCTGCACTTCTTGCTATCGGATCACCTTCGATGCCAAATGAAGAGCCGCCGGCGAAAACCAGATCCGTTTGGGGGCTGACATCGCCGAAAGCATGACGCCATCCAAGTTCAAAGCAAAAAGCCCGCCACGTCCACGTCATCGACGGGCGGGTCAAGACGAGCTATGGTGTGCGCCGGATCTCCGCTCGTTAGTTCGAATACCGGTCTGGATCCGACCGCAGCAATATATGCGGTCTGCCAGACTCCATGACCGAGCCTGGCAGAAGACTTTCATTAAAACTTGTAAGCTACGCCAAGACGAATATCATTCGTCTTGAGCTTGTCGCGGAAGACGGCGCCGTCGTAACTAAAATCTTTATGACCATAATCCGTATAACGGTATTCAAGCCTTACGATTAGGTTGTCGGTAGCTGCATAATCTACACCAGCACCAAGTGTCCAACCCGTAAGCGTCTTGCTTTCAGAGAAGTTACGGTCGTAGAGATTACCTGCGCTTTTAAAATTAGCAAATGCGACGCCACCAGCGACGTATGGCAAGAAACGATCAACGGCATAACCGGCTCGCGCGCGTACCGCACCAGACCAACGGACTTTATTTTCAAACTCACCTACAGTGAAGTTGTCCGCATCAATGATATCTACTTTCTCAGAAAGATCATTGTAGGTAACGTCACCATCAATGCCGAGCACAACGTTATTGTTGAGGGCAAAATTGTAACCAGCATATACACCGCCGAGAAATCCGTTTGGCTTCAGACGAGCGTTTCCAGCGTCATTACTAAAATCGGACTTACCCCAAGCGTAGCCGATCTGGCCACCGACATAAGCACCGCTCCAGCTAAAGGAAGGCAAGGTGATTGGGGCTGGGTCGTGGGAAACGATAGCGTCTGCTGCGTGGGCAGCCGAGAGTCCAGCAAGCGTCAAGACGGAGGCCGCCAGTATCGTTCTAAGTGCCATTCTGATATCCTCGAAATCGTTAGTTGCCGCCATTGATACTTATGCCGAATGAAAAAGTATGTATCCGAGGAGCAACAGGGCCCATGTCAGCGTAGCAATAAGTCCAACGATCGCCATTAAATGGTTATTTCCTGAAATTCGGCAGTTTTCTAACAATTTGAAATAGTTGAGAGGGCACAAAATCAAATTGAAAGCTGAGGGTTCGAGGCCATTCAAATATTAGGTAGTTGCGCGATTATTGGCAGTTGCGCACCATACCCCGGATTGGGCTGATCGACGCGCTGACCGCCCTTGCTGAGATGAGCGATCTTTGGCGCGGTAATCTTCTCCATGGACGGCTCTCCCTTATGTGACTTTCGGCAGCCACGCTTTGGCACATTACGATGCCGGGAGCGGAGGCCGTCCACCACATCAGGTCAGCGGTACATTGCGCCCTGCAGCGCCTGAAATATTGGGGGCCGCTGACCTTTCTCGGCATAACAAACTTAACGTGACAACGCCCTCAGGCCACAAACCAAAATAAAAGTCCTATATCAACGTATAATACTCGGCGAGCGCCCAGCCTATTTCGCAGACCAACGCAGCAATGGCAAAGGCAGTTTGAAATCTCACATTCTTGACTGCAATGGCAGCAGTGCAGCCCGCAGCATAGAATGCCAGTCGAATCCATAACCCCGGTCCGAACGAGGATAGATAGCCAGGTCCCTTGATCCATCCGTCAACGATGTCGAAAATGAATAATCCGATAAGAATACCGAAGAACCAGGCTCGCCGTGACATGAAGTAGTCTGCGAAGCCCTTATATTCATACATTGTATCCGGATATAGAAGTGTACAGAGAAGGAATATTAAACTGGCATACGTCGCTGCGAAGCAATATATGGCAAAATTCCAGTGAACCGCTGCAAGGTGAAACTCCCACCACCAAAAATGAATGACATAAATTAACATGAAGAACGTCCACGCGAGGTGCGCAGCGAATATTTTTTGCTTTTTAGGATGTTGAATAAAGCGAGCAATGCCCGTCAGTAATCTACCGATGCTCAAGCCGACAATGATGCTGATGACGGTACGGACATAGGAGAAGACTGCGGGATCGATAGAAGGACCTTCATTCATTATGCTCAACTTTGCCGGATAGAAACACGATTGACAACTCGATTAGGTCGATTATAGCCTGCTCCCTGTCAATTCAAATTCCGGTTCCTTCCTCAGATAATTTGCCGAGCAGTTTCTCCAAAATCCGTTAGGCCCACTGGCATTTCTCCTCATCCAAGCAAACGCCATTGGGGCATCCATACTTTTTACAAGGCAGGCGGCTATTTGCCGACCGATAAGCCCATCACGGAGATTGACGTCGACTAACGCGAGGTCAGGGGAAGCCAATTCGGTGAGGGCCAGCGCTTCCTTGGCTTCACCGGCGATGCCGACGACCTTGGGGCCAGAAATTCAAGATGGGTTTCGAGATCAAGCGCAAGAAGCAACTCGTCCTCAACGATACGGACTTTCTGCTGTTCCGTTGCAAGAATTCGTTCATCACGGTGCATGTCTTAGCTGCAGACGCAATTATGCCGCGAGGGCTGTGAACTGTTGTTTGAGTGAAAGCGGTGTCGCCGCCGCGAAGATACCCTGCTACTTTCGCATCATATGAATGAGTTCTATGCCTGCCAAAGTGATGCTGGCTGAGGCTGTGCATTGAATCCAAGCATTGACCTTATCCGACGTTTGATACGCCGGTGATTCTCACGGCTTCAGTCCATCCTGGTATGAAAACGCGAAAGAAGACTCGCAATTAGCCATTCTTAGCCATCGCCGGCGTCCAAATATGGCTGCCGCACTTTATCAACATAGCCTAGTCTGGTGCGTCCAGTCGCGGACCAGTTGGGCTATAATTAAAAAGCTCGAGGCGCATATCTGCGTGATTACCATTATTGCAGCGCAGAACGGTCAAACTGGCAGTGCCTACTGGAATGGTCCTTCTTGGCGTCAAATCCAGAAAGGTTTCAAGGAGGGCTCTGACGACACCTCCATGAGCAACAACCAGTAAGGTGTTTGATGTTTTTTCAGCCAATCTTAGGATAGCCCCTTTTGTCCTGGCTTGAAACTCAGCCCAACTTTCACCTCCAGGAGGAGTAAACAAGCCTGCTCGCCATTTAACATAAGCGTCGCCATTCAGTGTCTGGATGTCTTTGATAGCTTGCCCTGTCCAGTCGCCTACATCGTGTTCTCGCAGATCATTTAAAGGCTCAGCATCGTCAAAGCCGAGCAAGATAGCTGTGTCCCGTGCGCGTTTTAGATCAGATGTAGCGACGAGTTCGGGAGAAAGCGCTTGTACTGTTGCTCGAAGAGCCAAGGCTTGATTGCGTCCGTGTTGTAATAGCTCGATATCTGCGTGTCCTTGAAGTCGACGGACCGCATTCCATTCGGATTCACCATGGCGAACAATTAATAGACGATTCATTACACTCGCTTCCCTTGATCATCAAAACGTGCAGCCGCGACAGCTGGCAATATAAAATGAATGGTTTCTCCGACCGAAAACCGGTCCTGGATATCCGTCACAGCCGTTAGACGAAAACCATTTCTCGTACCCGTAATCATGCTTCGTCCGGCCAGCGGACTTGCCTCGGCAAAATCCAACTCGATGGAGCCTGGTTTTGCCTCATGGCTGACGCTGATATCTTCCGCGCGAAACATAAAGCTTCCGCCGGAATTGGCACTGGATAGCGTGTGAGCCTCCGGAATAAGATTGC
Source organism: Pseudochrobactrum sp. AO18b (assembly GCF_000409565.1). Classification (NCBI taxonomy): domain Bacteria; kingdom Pseudomonadati; phylum Pseudomonadota; class Alphaproteobacteria; order Hyphomicrobiales; family Brucellaceae; genus Pseudochrobactrum; species Pseudochrobactrum sp. AO18b. The sequence goes on along the minus strand of NZ_ANNO01000081.1, from coordinate 1,914 downwards.
CTGCGATCACGTTTGCAGGAGGGGTTCCGACAAAGGTAGCTACAAAATCGCTCGATGGTGTTGCCACCAGTTCTTCGGGACTACCAAATTGCTCGATCTGTCCGCCATTCATTACGGCAACGTGGCTAGCCATGGTCATGGCTTCCACTTGATCGTGCGTCACATACACGGAAGTTGCCCCGGTGGAACGATGAATCCGCAGAAGCTCGGTGCGCATTTCTACGCGTAACTTGGCATCCAGATTCGAGAGAGGCTCATCGAAGAGCAGTATTCCTGGTTTTGGTGCAATCATGCGTGCAATGGCAACACGCTGTTGTTGCCCCGCGGAGATTTCATTCGGGTATCGTGCGCTCAGCTTGCCAATTCCACGCAGCTCCAGAACCTCTTGAACGCGGGCCCTACGGTTAGCTTTCTGCAGCCCAGCCACCTTGAGTGGCCATTCAACGTTTCCACCCACAGTCATATGCGGCCATAGTGCATAGGATTGAAACACTAGTCCTGTGTTGCGCTCGGCGGGTTCAATTGTCCATCCGGATACTCCCTGGGGGTGCGGACAAAAACTTGGACTGGTTTTACGTCACAATGCCAAGACTGTTTCGATATTCGATTGGGCTTCGAGCGCCAAGCGATATCTTGATCCGTTTCTCGTTGTACCACCGAATGTAGCCATCAACTTCATTGATAAACTGCTCGAGTGTGGTGTTCTTCCAATCGCTGGGATAAAAGAACTCTGTTTTCAGCCTTCCGAAGAAGCCTTCGCACGCAGCGTTATCTGGGGAGCACGCCTTGCGGGACATTGAACGCACCAGCTTCGCATGACTAATCCTCGATAGCCAACCCGGCCAGCGATAGTGTGCACCACGATCAGAATGCAATATTGGTCGCTCATCTCTACCTGTGAGAGTTTCTATGACGTTATCGAGCATCATATTGACCAATTCCGCATCGGGTTTCGTTCCGATAGACCAGCTGATAACCAAACCATCGAAACAGTCGATGATGGGTGAGAGATACACTTTGCCAGCCGGTATATGGAATTCAGTGATATCGGTCAGCCATTTCTCGTTTGGGGCTGAGGCCTGGAAGTAGCGATTAATAAGGTTCTCGGGTGCCGGACTGATTTCTCCAAGATAAGAGCGGTATCGACGCCGGCAACGATCAAGTTCTCCTGCTTCATCAAGCGCTGCACAATCTTCTCTGAGATTGTAACGCATTGTTTGGCCAATGACGCCTGTAGCCTGCGGTAGCCATAGCATCGACGGTTGGCTTCGAAGATTTCGGTGATGTTCTGACGTATAGTGAGGTACTTGTCGGTCACCCTCATACGGGCTCGATGATAAAAATATGAACTGCGCGCCAGTCGCAACTGAGCAAGCAGATCGGAGAGTTGATAAAGATCTTTTAGGGCGTCAACCAACAGCGTTTTCTCCCGATTACTCAGGAGTTGCAGATCGACGCCCAGTTCTTTTTTTAGAATTTCATTCGCTTTCTTCAAAAGGTCGTGCTCAAGCTGCAGTTTCTGAATATCGTGCTGCAGTGTTGCGAGCTGACGTTCTAATTCTTCTCGCTCTGGCACTGGCGGCGAGTTGTTCTTACGTTTCATGATTGTAGGAGCCTCCGGACCAAGTAACTGGTTTTTCCAGTTATACAGTGTCGGTCTGCATACGCCGAGCTTTTCAGCCAGGGACTGCGCACTTTCTTGCCGATTATAAAGCCCCACGACGCCAGTCTTCTTCAATGTCTCCGGATATCGTGGAGGAGCAGCCCTACCAACTGTAGATTTTTGAGCTTCAGGGAACGCCTCCCGAACCCATGCGGTCAACATTGCAGGCTCTGTTGCAAAAATTTTGCCGATGTCCGAAAGAATGCTGACAATTTTCAGCGAGACTTTTGATGAACGATTTCAAGTGGCGC